>JAZSDF010000101.1:0-35400 GCA_045531035.1 Acutalibacteraceae bacterium
GTTGCTGAAAAAACAGCTTGAAGAGGTGTTTTTGCAAAGCGACAACAATGATTTTGAGCGTAAAAAAGAGCAGTTCGATAAGAAAACCGAACGAAGAAAAGCACTTGTAGATTTGTATCTCGACAAGTGCATAACAAGAGAGGAATTCAAAGAAATGTCCGTTCAGCTTGACAGTGAAATCGAAAGCCTTAAAACCGAGCTTCAGAGCTGTGTTGCCAACACACTTGACCGTGAGAAGAAGGATGAAATAATCGCCGAGTGCGTTGCGTATGCAAAAGCAATACTCACTTCGGGAGAGAACAATGATGAGTTCATAAAACAGATACTTGAGTCGATGACCGTATCAAAAGACAACATAATAACAGTAAAACTAAACCTGCTGCCGTTCAAATGGAAATTCGCATTATCTTCCGTTGTAACGGCGGCAGGTTGCTCTTTTTATCCCAAAGCCGAACAATGTGTGAAAGAAGTGTCCGAGAGTGAGGGCGAAAATGCTCAAAGAGACCATAGTACAACTGATGTACCTATGTCCGTCAGCAACCCCTTAAGCTCATCGTAGGGCATTGCGAAACGCTGGCTGAGATATCTCAGCGATGCACCGAGCTCACCGTCTGGACCGCCGTATTGCGAAATGATAATTTGTGCGTATTTAGGATTCGGGTTTTTAATCTTAACGGGATACTGCAATTTTTTCTCATAGACAAACATCAGCAATCACACTCCTGAAATTCCCAGGGCCACGGGCCTTTAAGCCATTCTGCGCCCTGTGCTTTTTTTGCGGTGAGAGGACAGAATTTATCCTCGAATTCTGCTTTCAGAATTTTATATTTTGCGTGACATTTGTGATAATGCTCAACCATTTGTAAATCCCAGGGATGAGTATCAAGATAAAGATGGATTTCCCAGAGAGTGAACTGTGCGGCGCTTAATTTCTTGAGCATTGCTTCTCTGTTATTCATCGGCAGCACTTCCCTGCAAAAGGTTTGTTAAGAACGGGGAATAAGGTTCCACATTCCAAAGCCTTCATTTCTTCAAACATTGCCGTGTCGGTCTGCATGGGCACATAAAGCATGGCGACAACGGGATTTGCGGGCAGGGGAGTGATTGAGACAGAACAGTATTCACGTTTCTGAAACTGCCGTTGCGGATATCTGTAACCGCTGTAATCGGTCATTCCAATCATTCCTTTCATATCGTGAGGTATAATATCCTCTGTTACATACTATGCAGAAAATTTAATTGTGATATTATATTTGACATCCGATTATTATGAATGATATACTGTTATAGGTATATAAGAATAAAAAAGGAGAAGAGTATGCCAATTAAAATAATTGCAACAGACCTTGACGGCACGCTTATGGCGCCTGACCATCTTACCGTTACCGATAGAACAAAAAAAGTGTTGAAAACCGCACATGATAATGGTGTTAAGATTTCAATCGCAACGGGCAGAGCACTCAATTTCACAAACGGAGTGACGGCACAGATTCCGTTTGTTGATTATGTTATATGTTCAAACGGCGCGTCGGTTTACGACAGAAATAATAACAGATTTATTTATTCCAATCTTGTTTCGCCCGAAATAACCGCCGAAGCGATTGCACTTCTTAATACGTTGCCTGTATATTATAATGTATATATAGACGGCAACATTTACGCACAGAAGGGCACGGATTTGTTTTTTAACAACTTCAATCTCCCTGCTGCTTTTCTTGAGGATTTTGCATCAAGACTTATTGTCAGCGATAATCTCGCCGAAGAGGTTGCGGGAAAAGGTGCAGAGCTTATTGATGTTTTTTATTCAAACGAAAACGATAAAAAGATTATTTTTGAGTTTTTTGAATCGAAGGGACTTTTTCTTGCCTCGGCACTCAGCGGAGTTGTTTCCGCAACTGCACAGGGAAGCGACAAGGGTACTGCATTGAGAGGACTTTGCGATATTCTCGGAATTTCTTCCGATGAAGCAATGACCTTCGGCGATGCCTCAAACGATGCAACAATGCTTGAATATGCTTATTATTCTTTTGCCATGGAATTAAGTGATGAAGTTTGCAAAAAAAGTGCAAGATTTTCCGCACCGTCAAATGCCGACGACGGTGTTGCTCAAATGATTGAAAAATATGTTTTAAGAGGTGAATAAAATGGATATAAATAACATACTTTCACATTGTGATCACACGCTTCTTGCGGTTGATGCAACATGGGAGGATATCAGACAGATTTGCGATGACGGAATGAAATATAAAACCGCAAGTGTTTGTATTCCTGCTTCATATGTAAGACAAGCGTCGGAATATGTTAAAGGGAATCTTGCAATCTGCACGGTCATCGGTTTCCCTAACGGTTATTCGACAACCGCAGTCAAGGTGTTTGAAACAAAAAATGCAATTGAAAACGGTGCTGACGAAATTGATATGGTTATTAATGTAGGATGGGCGAAAGACGGAAGATTTGATGATATTTTAAATGAAATAAAAGAAGTAAAAGCCGCTTGCGGAGACAAAATATTAAAGGTTATCATTGAAACCTGCCTGCTGACCGATGATGAGAAAAAGGAAATGTGCCTTGTTGTAACAAAATCCGGTGCTGATTTCATTAAAACATCAACCGGTTTTTCAAAGGGCGGCGCAACAAGAGAGGATATTTCTCTTTTTGCCGCAAATATCGGAGAAAACGTCAGAATGAAAGCTGCGGGCGGTATCCGTTCATTTGAAGATGCCGAGGATTACTTTGCTCTCGGCTGTGAAAGGCTCGGAACAAGTGCAATCGTCAAGCTTGTCAAAAATCAAGAGGTATCAGGTTATTAAGAGGGGAGAATAATTATGAGCAAATTACCCACACCGCATATTGCTGCAACGGAAAAGGTTGCGTTTGCAAAAACCGTTCTTATGCCGGGTGATCCTTTAAGAGCAAAATATATTGCGGAAAACTTCCTTGAAAATCCCGTTCTTGTTAACAACACAAGAGGCGTTCAGGGATATACGGGGTATTACAAAGGAAAAAGAGTTTCAGTTATGGCTTCGGGCATGGGTATGCCGTCAATCGGTATTTATTCTTATGAGCTTTTCAATTTTTATGATGTTGAAACAATTATCCGTGTCGGTTCAGCCGGTGCAATAAGTCCCGACCTTCACCTTCGTGATGTTGTTTTCGGAATGGGTGCCTGCACAAATTCCTCATATGCAAAGCAGTTCAATCTTCCGGGGGATTTTGCACCCGTTGCCGATTTTGAAACGCTTTGCAACGCTGTCAAGGCTGCTGAAAAACTCGGTGTAAAACCGTTTATAGGCAATCTTTTTTCATCCGATACTTTCTATGACGATTCGAACAGTCTTGCCGATTGGCAGAAGATGGGTGTTCTTGCCGTTGAAATGGAAAGTGCCGCACTTTATATGAACGCCGCAAGAAGCGGTAAAAAAGCTCTTGCAATATGCACGATATCCGATTGTCCTCTTTCGGGCGGTGAAGAATGTACCGCTCTTGAAAGAGAACAGACCTTCAATAAAATGATTGAAATTGCTCTGGAGGCGGCGGAATGAATAACCGTGAACTCATAAAAATTGCTCTTGAGGCGAGAAGAATGTCGTATTCGCCGTACTCGGGGTTTTCAGTCGGTGCGGCGCTTCTTTGTAAAGACGGTTCGGTTTATATGGGATGCAATATTGAGAATTCCACTTTTTCACCGACAAATTGTGCGGAAAGAACAGCTTTTTTCAAGGCAGTTTCCGAAGGAAAGCGTGAATTTGATAAAATTGCGGTTGTCGGCGGAGACTCCTCGGAAGATATTCCTTTGAATTACTGTCCTCCCTGCGGAGTTTGCAGGCAGGTTATGAAAGAATTTTGCTCGGGCGATTTTGAGATTATTATTGCAAAAAATGAAGATGATTATAAAACATTGACTTTGGCTGAAATTCTGCCTTTATCTTTTGATAAACGTGAGGTATGACATGAATTTTGTTGATATTATCCGCCAAAAGCGCGACGGGTTTGAGTTGACAAAAGAGGAAATTGAATATTTCGCATTTTCTGCCGCAGACGGTAGTGTTCCTGATTATCAGCTTTCTGCACTCCTCATGGCAATTTGTTTCAACGGTCTTAATGAACGTGAAACGCTTGATTTGACCGATGCAATGGCTCGCTCGGGCGATATGGCTGATTTGTCGGGGATAGACGGAGTTACGGGTGATAAACACTCAACAGGCGGTGTCGGTGACAAAACAACTCTTATTGTTGCACCGATTGTTGCGTCATGCGGAGTTAAAATTGCAAAAATGAGCGGCAGAGGTCTCGGACATACGGGGGGCACGGTTGATAAGCTTGAATCAATAGCGGGCTTCAGAACCTCTTTTGACTCCGATGAGTTTATTTCGATTGTAAATAAATGCGGTCTCTGCGTAACGGGTCAATCAGGAAAGCTTTGTCCCGCTGATAAAAAGCTCTATGCTTTGCGTGATGTCACCGCAACGGTAGATAACGTTTCGCTTATTGCTTCGAGTATTATGAGCAAAAAGCTTGCGGGCGGTGCAGACTGCATTGTTCTTGATGTCAAGTGCGGAAGCGGCGCGTTTATGAAGGATGAGAAATCAGCAACCGTTCTTGCTGAAAAGATGGTTGAAATCGGCAGGGGAGCAGACAGAAAAATTGCAGCTTTTATCACCGACATGGATGTTCCTCTCGGCCATAACATCGGTAATTCGCTTGAAATAATAGAAGCGGTTGAAACTTTGAAAGGCAACGGTCCCGAGGATTTAACGGAAATATCTGTTTCTCTTGCGGCAAAACTTCTTGAGCTTGTAGGCAAAGGAACATTTGAAGAGTGTAAAGAAATTGCAAATTCAAAAATCGACGACGGTTCTGCGTTTGAAAAGCTTTGTGAAATGGTTGCTCTGCAGGGAGGCGATGCCGAATATATCCGCAATACCGATATGTTTCCGACTGCAAAGTATATATATAATGTAATAATGCCTGAAAATGGATTTATTGTTCATATGGATACTGCGGGCATCGGTTCGGTATGTGTTTCTCTCGGTGCGGGCAGAGCGAAAAAAGAGGATAATATTGATTATTCTGCAGGAATTGTTCTTTGCAAAAAAACAGGGGATTATGCTGAAAAAGGCGAGATTATCGCTTCTTTATATGCAAATGATGAATCTTTATTTAAAATTGTTGAAAAACAATATCTGTCTTCAATTCAAATCGGCAATACAAAACCCGACAAAAAACCTCTTGTAATTGATATTGTTGAGTAATTATGCACAAAAAATAATGTCATTTTTTGACTTGCCAATTATCGTATTTATATGATATAATACATTGAATTTATAATGTTAGGAGATAATATTATGGGAAAATTAAATCAGATTGATAAAGCTGCCGAAAGCAAGGGTTCACTTCTTGTAACAATCTGGCAGTTCGTAAAGTTCATCGTTGTAAGCCTTCTTGCAATGATAGTTCAGTTTGTTCTTCTCAACACTCTCAATCTTATTCCTCCCATCGCAGAGCTTTATAATCAGGATTTTGCATGGTGGGTATTCGTTTATCCCGTTGCAGTAGGCGGTCTCGGCTACTTTATCGTAAGCAATGTTGCAAACATAATCGCTCAGATTGTTGCTTTCTTTGTTAATAAGGAAAAGACATTTAATTCAGGTGCAAATGTTGCCGTTGCTCTTCCCATCTACATAGTTTTCACAATCGCCCTCATTTTCTTCTCTGCGTGGCTTAATCCCACACTCAAGGAAGTATTTGTAGGCTGGGGTCTTGAAGAAGTTGCTGCAAAGAACATCGCAACAATGATTTGCTCCGCTGTTCAGTTCTTCCTCTATTTCCCCGTTGACAAGATTCTCTTTCACAAGAAGAAGGAAGAAAAGGCTGAATAATCATAAAAAATGATTTTTAGACGGTGACCTTTTACAGGTTGCCGTCTTTTTTTGTGAAAAAATTTAAAAAATATCAAAATTTTGTGGTTTTAGGTATTGCAAAACACAATATCTTGTGTTATTATAGGCATACACCACCAATTAACCGCAACTAACTCTATGAAAGGGTGATTACCGTGAACATTCAAGGTTTACAGAAACTGACACTTCTCGATTATCCCGGGAAAATGGCATGCACAATATTTACTGCAGGGTGCAATCTTCGATGCCCGTTCTGTCATAACTCCCGTTTGGTAATTAATCCCGAAAAGCAGAGTGAGTATTCCGATGAAGAGATATTTGCTTTCCTGAAAAAAAGAGTCGGTGTTCTTGACGGTGTTGCAATAACAGGAGGAGAACCTCTTCTTCAGAATGATATTGAAGATTTTATAAGGCGTGTCAAAGAACTCGGATATTCGGTCAAGCTTGATACAAACGGAACATTCCCCGAAAAGCTCCGCATTCTTGTCGAAAAAGGTCTTGTGGACTATGTTGCGATAGATATCAAGAATTCCCCCGAGCTTTATGACGAAACAGTCGGAATAAGCGGTTACGATATCTCAAAAATTAAAGAAAGCATCAAATTTCTTCTTGAGGGCAAGGTTGATTATGAATTCAGAACAACAATTGTCCGTGAATTTCACAGTGTTTTCGGTATGAACGGTCTGGGCGAAATGATAAAAGGTGCAAAACGACATTTTCTTCAAGGTTTTATTGACTCAGGAGAATTAATCGGCTTCGGTATGTCTGCTGTGCCGAAAGAAGAAATGGAACGGATGAGAAAAATCATGCTTCAATATGTTGATGAGTGTGAAATCAGAGGGGTATGAAAAAATAGCCAAAATATGTTGCATATATAGTGCAGTTTTAACAAACTTAAAAATATCAACACAATATCTTGTAAAACCCATTGACAGAACCATATTTATTTGGTAATATCTTAATCGTTGCCGTACAGGCACAACATATAGTGTTTGGGTATAATTAAATTCACATATAAAAAGAAAGGAAAGACGGTATGTATCAGGTAATCAAAAGAGACGGAAAAACCGCAGAATTCAACATTACCAAAATCGCAGAAGCTATCAAAAAGGCATTTGAATCCCAGGAGAAGCAGTATCACCCCTCAACAATTGATTTCCTCGCACTTAAGGTAACAGCAGACTTTGAACCCAAAATCCAGAATAATCTTATTGCCGTTGAAGATATTCAGGACAGCGTTGAGTCCGTTCTTATTCAGGCAGGCTATGCTGACATTGCAAAGGCATATATTCTTTACCGCAGACAGCGTGAAAAGCTCCGTAATCTTAAGTCAACAATCCTTGACTATAAGGAACTTGTTAACAGCTATGTTAATGTAACAGACTGGAGAGTTAAGGAAAACTCAACAGTTACCTATTCGGTAGGCGGTCTTATTCTCAGCAACTCCGGCGCAATCACCGCAAACTACTGGCTTTCCGAAATCTATGATGACGAAATCGCCAATGCCCACAGAAACGCAGATATCCACCTTCATGACCTTTCCATGCTCACAGGTTACTGTGCAGGTTGGTCACTCAAGCAGCTTATCCAGGAAGGTCTTGGCGGCGTAACAGGTAAGATTACCTCTGCACCCGCAAGCCATCTTGCAACTCTTTGCAATCAGATGGTTAACTTCCTTGGTATCATGCAGAATGAATGGGCAGGTGCACAGGCATTCTCATCCTTCGATACCTATCTTGCTCCCTTTGTTAAGGTTGATAACCTCACATATGATCAGGTCAAGAAGTGCATTGAATCATTTGTTTTCGGTGTAAACACACCCAGCCGCTGGGGTACTCAGGCTCCCTTCTCAAACATCACTCTCGACTGGACTGTTCCCGCCGACCTTGCAGAGCAGAACGCTATCGTAGGCGGCAAGGAAATGGATTTCAAATATAAAGACTGCAAAGCCGAAATGGATATGATTAACAAAGCTTTCATCGAAATTATGATTGAAGGCGATGCTAACGGCAGAGGCTTCCAGTATCCCATTCCCACATATTCAATCACAGCAGATTTTGACTGGTCGGAAACAGAGAACAATAAGCTTCTCTTTGAAATGACCTCAAAATACGGCACTCCCTATTTCTCAAACTATGTTAACAGCGATATGGAGCCCAGCGATGTTCGTTCAATGTGCTGCCGTCTCCGTCTTGACCTTCGTGAACTTCGTAAGAAGAGCGGCGGTTTCTTCGGAAGCGGTGAAAGCACAGGTTCAGTAGGCGTTGTAACAATTAACCTTCCCAGAATTGCATATCTTGCAGAAAATGAGGCAGACTTCTACAGACGCCTCGATAAGATGATGGATATTTCTGCACGTTCACTCAAAATCAAGCGTACCATCATCACAAAGCTCCTCGAAGAAGGTCTCTATCCCTATACAAAGAGATATCTCGGAACATTCAATAACCACTTCTCAACAATCGGTCTTGTAGGTATGAATGAAGTCGGTCTCAATGCAAACTGGCTCCGTGCAGACATGACAAACGAAAAGACACAGAAGTTTGCACAGGATGTTCTTAACCACATGAGAGAACGACTTTCCGACTATCAGGAAGAATACGGCGATCTTTACAACCTTGAAGCAACTCCCGCAGAGTCAACCTCTTACCGTCTTGCTAAGCATGACGTTAAGCGCTATCCCGGTATCATCACAGCATCCGAAGAAACTCCTTACTACACCAACAGCTCACATCTTCCCGTTGGTTACACAGAGGATATCTTTGAGGCTCTTGATATTCAGGATGAACTCCAGACTCTCTATACTTCCGGTACTGTTTTCCATGCTTTCCTCGGCGAAAAGCTTCCCGACTGGAAATCAGCTGCAAATCTCGTCAGAAAGATTGCAGAAAACTACAAGCTTCCCTATTATACTCTTTCACCCACATATTCTGTATGTAAGAACCACGGCTACATCGCAGGTGAAGTTTATACTTGTCCCGATTGCGGTGAAACAACAGAGGTTTACAGCCGTATTACAGGTTACTACAGACCCGTTCAGAACTGGAACGACGGTAAGTCACAGGAATATAAGGAGCGTAAGGTATATAATATCGCTTCCTCCGACATTTCAAAGCATAAGAAATCAGCATCGGCATTGAAAGCAAATCTTGATGATTTCGATGACTTCGGCTGCGGTCTTGCAGACGGTATCTATCTCTTCAAAACAGCAACATGCCCCAACTGCAAGGTAGCTCTTTCACTCCTTGCAAAGGCTGATATCGCCGTTAATGAGCTTATGGCATATGAAAACGAAGCTCTTGCAATGCAGCTGGGTGTAAAGCAGGCTCCCACACTCGTTGTCGTTTCAAACGGTGAGGCTGTCAAGTATGCAGGCGTTTCCGAAATCAAAAAATTCATTGAAGCTGCAAAGGGTGCAGCAGTTTAAGGTGACATTATAATGTATGATATAATTGTTATCGGTGCAGGGCCTGCGGGTTTAACCGCAGCGCTCTATGCACTGCGGGCAGATAAAACTGTTCTTGTTCTTGAAAAGGCAACCTTCGGCGGTCAGATAACCTTCTCTCCGCAGATTGAGAATTATCCCGGATTTGCAAAAATGAGCGGGAATGAATTTGCGGATAAGCTTGTTGACCAGGTGATAAGTCAGGGTGCCGATATCGAAATGGAAACCGTAACAGGTATCCGTGACAACGGCGACACCAAAACAGTTATCACCGAGGACGGTGAGCATGAAGCGAAGGCTGTTATCATAGCAACCGGTGTTAAGCACAGACAGACGGGCTTACCTAACGAAAATGAGCTTGTCGGCGAAGGTGTTTCTTACTGCGCGGTTTGTGACGGTGCTTTTTTCAAAGGACAGACCGTAGCAGTTTTGGGCGGCGGTAACTCCGCATTGCAGGAAGCTGTTCTTCTTTCCGACGGCTGTGAAAAGGTTTATGTTATCCAGAACCTTGATTATTTCACGGGTGAAGCAAGACTTGTTGAAAAGCTTAAGGAAAAGGATAATGTTGAGTTCATAATGGGAACCGTTATTTCTTCACTTAACGGAAACGGTTCTCTTGAAAGCATTACTCTCCGCAAGGAATCTGACGGTTCGGAAAGCGAACTCAAAGTCAACGGACTTTTTGTTGCAATCGGTCTTATTCCCAATAACAAGATTTTTGAAGAAATCGCAGGTCTTGATGAATGGGGATATATTGATTCCGATGAAAGCTGTCTTACAAAAACAGAAGGCGTCTTTGTTGCAGGTGACTGCCGCAAAAAGCAGATAAGACAGATAACAACAGCAGCCGCAGACGGCTCAGTTGCCGCACTTGCAGCATGCAGATATATTGATTCAAAATAAAAAATTATCTCCTCTGCCGTAATGACAGAGGAGATTTTTGCTTTATAAAATTACTTTTTCAGGTATGCCGTTATTTTCTCTTGATTTGTCTGCAAGGAAAACAACAAGGTGACCCGAGAGCGAGTCTGTAATTGATGTGCATGAAACGGAAGGTTCTTCGCCTCTAACATAGGCAACGAAATCCCTTACAAGGTCAAGGTCGCCGCCGCCGTGAGTGTCGTCGCCGACTTTCAAATCATAAACGGTGTCCTCATGCTCGCAATCGGGGCGGGGGTCAATCTTTGAGAGGGTAAATTCGCCTTTTTTAAAATCGCCTGCAATTTCACCCTTTGTACCCGTGATACGGATTGTTCTTGTTCCGTATGTTGTACCGCCAACCATTGTATGTATGCCTGTTGCGCCGTTTTCAAACATAACGCTGACTGTCTGATGGTCAACGACATTGTTATCGCTTTTATAAGCACAAACACCGTATGGGCTTGTTTTAAGGAGCTCAATTTTATCTTTTATTGTGGGATTTTCAAGATGTTCAAGTGCATCCCAAACATAGAATGACCATCTGTCGGGGTGATCGATATAAATTCTCTTTGCGGAATAAAGACATTCGTCAACAAGCGGACAGTCAACAAGACATCTTGTGCCTGAATTTTCGGGTGCATTTTCTTTTACGAACTGTTTGTTGCAACCGAAACTTGAAACAAGAGCGGGTTTTGTTTCGCTCATAAGCCACATCATAATGTCGATATCGTGACAGCATTTTGCAAGAAGCATAGAACTGTGACATCTTTCGGAATTGTTCCATTTGCCTCTTACATGGCTTGTTGACATATGGTGATAGCTGACATATTCGTTTGTCTGTATGCTGATTATATCGCCGATTTCATCCGCTAAAATCAAATCTTTGATTTTTCTGTAAAACGGTGCATATCGGAGTACAAAGCAGACCATGACTTTTCTGCCGTATTTTTCGGCAGCTTCAACAAGTTCTCTCGCTTCTTTTTCGTTGACGGAAAAAGGCTTTTCAAGAAGAACGTCATATCCTGCCTTAAGAAGGGGAATGGTTGTTTCAACATGAACATGGTCCATTGTGCCGTTTATAACTGCATCTGCGAATTTTGGTGCTTTTGCAAGCTCTTCCGCTGTTGCAAAACATTTCTCGGGCGGAATATTGTAGAGCTTTGCAATTGAATTTCTTCTGTTTTCGTCGGGGTCTGCAACTCCGACGATTTCCATTTTATCGCTTTCGACATTTGCGAGATTGGCATAGGTCAGACTTCTGTGGCCTCCGCCTACGATTATAGTTTTTAAGGGTCTGAGTTTCATAGTTTATACGCTTTCGTTAATAGATATTTTTATTTCGTTGTTTTTATCGGACATTATTTCATTCATCTCATGTCTTCTCTGCATAAGCTCGGAATACATCTGATTTCTGAGATTGCCCGAAAGGGGATAAAGGAATTTGGGGATTACCGCAAGGATACCCGTTATCTGCGGAATACCCGTGCAGAGTGCAAAAAGCCACCATTTTGTCTTGTCTGACTGTGTACCTACCGTTATGCCCTGAGTATAGCCGATTCCGTCAAGAATAAGGCTCTTTATTGATGTCATGGCGACATTTTGTATCTTTGTTATCAGATTTCGCGCTACGCCGATTGTTGCTTCAACTCTGTAGCCGTTTTTCCATTCGCAGTAGTCCATCGCTTCGTTATAAAGCTCTGCCTTGACAACCTTTCTGATGCCGAACGCCCATTTGTCAAACCACGCCTGAACACCGAAAAGAATACACATGAGCAACCGCTTTTCGTAGTTCTTGTTTATCGAACCGATAATGAACAGCAGGATTACCCAGAAGCGTGTATAAAGGTCTTCAAATACCCAGATAGCTTTTGTTGAAAAACGCTCTCTTATGGGCTTTACAAATGCGTAGCTGAGCGAACCGTTCAATCCTGAGGGAAGGTTCAGAATGGTCAGGAGAGATGCAGAACCGAGAACATCGATGAAATAGTTCGTGTTGCTTGAACCGACGCTGAAACCGCCGAGAAAATCCGAAATAGTGATAAGAAGAACGGGATAATTATTTATAACAGCCTTAAGTCCTTGCTTAACACTCGGTGCTTCGACTGATTGCATAACTCTTTCTCTTGAAACAAAGAAGAAATAAAGAGTAAATGCACAGGAAATTATGCTTGTTCCGAGTCCCATTGCGAGGAAAACACTCTCAAGCTTCCATTTGAGAATATTATTGTTTATAAGATCAATGAGGACGCCCATTATATAGTTCGGCATATCTTCACCCATATAGCCCGTCAGAAGCTCTGCAAGGGTTATCAGCCGCGCTCGGTCGTTCGGGTGCGGTGTGACGGTTGTCATGTAACCTGATTTTGCAATGCTTGTGAATGTTCCCGCCGTTTCGTTGACAACATTAAATGCGAAATAATAAATCAGCTTCGGCAGATGAGTTCCGGATGTTCCGGGGAAAATAAACGGAATGAACCAATAAAGTGCACCGAGAAGGGTCATCGGTATCTGAAAAGCAACAAGATAAGGTCTGAATTTACCCCATCTCGTTCTTGTTTTGTCTACGATAGTTGCAATTATCGGGTCGTGTATAATATCCCATGCACCAGTGAAAAGACTGACAAGTGCATTTGTCTTAAAATCGATTTTAACAACGTCCCATATAAATCGGTCTGTGTACTGACCGATGTTGAAGGCATTTGAAAAGTCGTTGAGCAGATAAGCAAAGGTTTCTTTTGCACCGACATATCGTCGGTCATAGACCTTAAACTCGGAAACCTGTCTGTCGGGAGTTTGTTTCGTTTCGGGATTCAAATTAATGCCCCCTTATCTAATACATAATAGAAACAAAGGCTTTGCAGTTGAACCGCAAAGCCAGTTGAATCATTTAAGGTTTTTGACTGCATCTTTAAGAGCTGCCATTTCTTCCTTGCTGAGGGTAACACCCTTGCCCATTTTTTCATGGTCGGGTGCCCATTCACGGATATCGTATTTAGGATCTCTTCCGTTCCAGCTGATAAGATTGAGTTCCTTTGTCCAACCTTTGGGGTTTTCGGAAAGAACTGCTACGGATTCAACGATTTCATAAGTAAATTCGGGCATGGTGCTGCTCCTTTCATTTTTTGTACGCCCTTATTATAATATATATATTTTAAAAAGTAAATATTATTTTTAAAAATTTTTAATGAAAAAGGAAATATTTTGAAGTTTTACTGTGTAATACTGCGGACATGTCGTGAATATAATGTAAAGAATAACTTTGCAAGGAGAGAAAAACATGAATCTGAATAATGAAACTAAAAAAATAGGTTTTTGTGAAACCGTTTATGAAGCCGCCGCAGAACAGTCGCTTGATGCAGATATAACCTTGCCCGATTATTGCCCGGAAATCCAAAGAATACTCAAGTGCACAGTGAATACGGGAATAAACTCTGTGCAGAATAATTCGGGAAGAGTGACTGCAGATGCAAATGCCGTTGTCAGAATAATTTATGTTGGAGATAACGGCAGAATTTCGGGCTACGAACAAAACTATCCGATTCAGAAATTTATTGAATCGTCAAAAATAACATCCGATTCTGCTGTAAGTGTGACAGCGAAAACCGACTATGTTAATTGCAGAGCGGTTAATCCGAGAAGAATTGATATCAGAGCAATGCTTGGTTTTTATTTCAAAGCGCTAAAAAAGCGTGAAGATGAGGTTCTTTGTTCCGCGGGCGGCGCGGGCATACAGACTCTCACAACGGAACATGATTTTGCTTCGCTTACAGGAGTATGTGAAAGAGCATTTAATATAGGAGAAGTTTTTGAAATTCCAGAGGGAAAAAGCTCTGCTTCTCAGATTGTTAATATTTCAGCCTGTGCCGTTGCGAGTGACTCGAAAGTCATTAATAACAAGGCGTTGGTAAAAGGCGAATGTACCATAAAAATATATTACATAGGCGAGGATAACGGTGCAATTGAATCCGCGGAACATTCTTTGCCGATAAGCCAGATTGTTGAACTTGAGGGTATAAATGAAAATTCAGTCAGCACTATGAGACTGAGTGTCTCTTCTTGTGAGGGTGTACTTAAAGCGGATGCTTCCGGAGATATGAGACTTGTTGACATGAATGTGAGAATATCGGTGTTTCTTGCGGCGTTTGAAGAAACTCCCCTGACATTGATATCAGATTCATATTCAACAGAATATGAGGTAAGAAACACACCGAAAAGCATGGAGCTTTTATCGTTTAACGGTAAATTTGACACTTCTTTTACAAACAAGGTTGTTCTCGAAAGTATCGGAGTAAGTGTTGACTGCGTACTTGCGGTATGGTGCTCGGATTTAAGATACAGTTTTTCGGCAAAGGAAGATAAGTGCGTTGTTTCGGGAACATATCTTGTTACCGTAATATATAAGGATTCCGAAAACACAGCAGGTATTATTCAGAAACCTGTTGATTTTGATTGTTCCGTGAAAATGAATGAAAAATCAGAAAGAATAGTTTGTCACGGTTCAGCTCAGATTTCAGCTTGCTCATGCTCCGTTGCAGGTGACAGCCGTCTTGAGCTTAAAACCGAAATAATTCTTTCGGGTATAACGCTTTCAAGTTCGATTAAAAAATATGTCGGTACAATAGAAATTGCAGGCGAAAATGCAAAAAGAGATAAAAACTGCACACTGACAATTTATTTTTGCGGAAAAGGTGAAAGTATCTGGGATATTGCAAGGCGATATGGTACAACCGTTGATGCTATTATGAGTGAAAACAATATTGACTGCGAGATAACCGAAAACGATGGAATGATGCTTATTCCTCAAGTATAAATTTATTTTACTGTGAAAAAATATAACCGTAATGTTTTTTACGGAAGGAACGGTAAAATGAAAATATTTGATGTCACGGGTGACAGTTATACAAACGAGGTAGAAAATTATAAAGGTACTGTCCTGATTGATTTCTTTGCCGAATGGTGCACTCCTTGCAAAATGCTTTCTCCTATAATTGAAGATGTTGCATGGAAAACCGGCGGCAGAGTGAAAGTGTGCAAAATAAATGTTGAAAACGAAAAAGAGCTTGCTGAAAAATTCGGTATTATGAGTATTCCGACGCTTGTTGTTATGAAAAACGGCAAAATCAAAAACAGAAGCATTGGTGTTACAGGTAAGAAGGCAATAATGGATATGCTTGAATAAATTTGTCCTTTTTTAGACAAAACGAAGAAATTGCATAATTGTATTTTATTGACAAAAATCCTTTGTGTGATGTATAATTCAATTGCGGTTAAACCGTAAATCAAACAGGAGGACAAATAAATGGCAGCTATAACAGAAATCCTTGAAATGGTAAAGGATATCCTTGCTTATTTCAACGAGACAGATGCAGCTTCGGTAATTGAAATCGTTAAGAACGGTCTTGAAGCAATTTTCGCTAATATTGCTCTTCCCCTTTAATATGTGCTAAAAAAACGGTGCAGTTTTAACTGCACCGTTTTTTTATTCATTCAGACCTTGAAATAGTTGTTATATTCTGTTAATATATAATGAGAATAAAATCGAAGGGTGATTATAATGGCAGCGTGTAAGGTTATTTCACACAGAGGAGCCAATCTTGATGCACCTCAGAATACTATCCCCGCATTTGAACGTTCACTTGAAATCGGTGTTGACGGATTTGAAACGGATATCCATCTTTCATCTGACGGTGTACCTGTAATATGTCATAACTATACAATCGATGATACCTCAAACGGTAAGGGCGAAGTTAAATCAATGACATACGATGAGCTTCGCAGTTACGATTTCGGTTCATGGTTCAATGAGAAATTCAAGGGCACGAAGCTTCCTTCCGTTGAAGAGTTTCTTACTCTTTGCGAAACTGCGGATATTGAGATTATGAATATAGAAATCAAACCGCCTCTTGACGGTGATATGAGCATTGTTGCGAAAACGATTGAAGCTGTTAAAGCACACGGCCTTTTTGATAAGCTTCTTATCTCAAGCTTCAGTGCAGATGTCCTTGTTGAGTGTAAAAAAATTGACCCTAAATGTAAAACAGGATATCTTTATGCACCGAATAAAAAGCATTGTTTTACACATATGCTTTTCGGCTATGTTGAATTTGCAAAGAAAATCAAGGCTGACTATCTTCATCCTCACTTTTTTTCAGTCAACAGAAGATATGTACGCAGACTTCATAAAAACGGCATAGGAATTAATGTGTGGACAGTAGATAAAGAAAAAACCGCACGCAAGCTTCTTAAAATGGGTGTTGACGGTATAATTACCAATGATCCCATAATGGTTAACGGTCTCGTAAAGAATTTCAAAGGCTGATTTATAAAGGAATAAACTATGGCAAACTATAAAACATATTCGTTTTCTCAGACCGAAAATATCGGCTTTTCTCTTGCGAAATCCGTGAAATACGGAAGTGTTATTGCAATGTTCGGTGACCTCGGTGCAGGCAAAACGGCTTTCACAAGAGGTTTTGCAAAAGGAATGGATATAAGCTGCGATGTCAGCAGTCCGACTTTTGCACTTGTAAATGAATACAGAGAAAACGGAAAAACACTTTATCATTTTGATATGTACAGAATTTCGGGATGGGATGACCTCTATTCAACAGGATATTTCGATTATCTTGATACGGGTGCGACTCTTATTATTGAGTGGAGCGAAAACATCGAGGCAATTCTGCCCGAGGACTGTGTCAGAGTTACTATTACAAAAACAGATAATCCCGATGAAAGAAATATAGAAATAATTGGAGCTGAACTCATTGAAAATACTTGCAGTTGATTCCTCGGCAAAAACAGCAAGCGTTGCAGTTACCGACGGCAAAACCTTAATCAGTGAATGTTTTGTAAACGCAGGACTTACTCACAGCCGTACGCTTATGCCGATGGTTGACAATGCACTTTCACAAGCTGATATGAAAATCGGAGAAATAGATGCCTTCTGTGTCAATGCGGGTCCGGGTTCTTTTACGGGAATCCGTATCGGTGTTGCGGCGGTGAAAGGTCTTGCGCTTTGTGAAAATAAGCTTTGTGCAGGCATTTCTACGCTCGAATCTGCGGCATATAATTTTATTGATGAAAACTGTCTTGTTTCCGTTTCAATGGATGCAAGATGCAATCAGGTTTATACCGCATTGTTCCGATGCGAAAATTCAGAAGTAATCCGTCTTTGTGAAGATAAAGCGGTATCAATCGATGACCTCGGTGAAGAGTTATCGGCATATAATGAAAGTATTTATCTTGCAGGTGACGGCGCGGAAATTTGTTTCAATGCTTTTAAGGACAAGCTTGATAATGTTGTTCTTTCAGGTGAAAACCGAAGATACCAGAGAGCATACGGAACGGCGCTTGCGGCTATAACTAATGAAAACGCTTTTGTTTCCTCAGAAGCACTTGTACCTGTTTACTTAAGACTTCCCCAGGCGGAGCGTGAACTTAAACTCAGAAAAAATAAAGGAGAATAAAATATGATAGCATTAGGAAGCGACCACGCAGGATTTGAACTCAAGCAGGCAATAATCAGGCATCTTGAGGAAAGAAATATTGAATACAAGGATTACGGTCCTTATTCGGCAGACTCTGTTGATTACGCTGTATATGCCGAAAAAACCGCAAAAGGAGTTGTCGGCGGTGAATGTGAACTCGGTATTCTCTGCTGCGGCACAGGTGTCGGTATTTCAATCGCCGCAAACAAGGTGAGGGGAATCCGCGCTTGTTGCTGTTCGGACAAGTTTTCCGCAGAAATGACAAGACTTCATAACGATGCAAATATGCTTTGCCTCGGCGGAAGAGTTGTTACACCCGAACAGGCAATAGAGCTTGTTGATATTTTTGTTGATACACCTTTCAGCGGCGAAGAACGCCACGCAAGAAGAATTGCTCAGATAACCGAGCTTGAAGAAAGATTTTAATTTACGGAGGTAATCATCATGGCAAAAGTTGTTATAATGGAGCACCCTCTCATTCAGCATAAGCTTACTTTTTTAAGAGATAAAAACACAGGCTCAATGGAGTTCCGCAATCTCGTCAGCGAAATTGCAATGCTTATGTGCTATGAGGCAACAAGAGACCTTCCTCTTGAAGAGGTAGAAACAGAAACTCCCGTTGCCGTTGCAAAAACAAAGGTAATCGCAGGCAAAAAGCTTGCTTTTGTTCCCATTCTCCGTGCAGGTCTCGGAATGGTTGACGGTGTTCTTGCACTTGTTCCTTCCGCAAGAGTAGGTCATATCGGTCTTTACAGAGACCCTGAAACACTCCAGCCTGTTGAATATTACTGTAAGCTCCCCGCTGACATAGAAGAAAGAGAAGTTATCGTTGTTGACCCCATGCTCGCAACCGGCGGTTCAGCAATCGATGCCATTTCGCAGATTAAAAAGCGCAATCCTAAAGAAATTAAATTTATGTGTATTATTGCAGCCCCCGAGGGGCTTAATGCACTCAAAAATGCTCATCCCGATGTTGATATTTTTGTCGGTGCACTTGATTCGCATCTCAATGACCACGGCTATATTGTTCCCGGTCTCGGTGATGCGGGCGACAGAATTTTCGGTACAAAATAACAAATTATGAAACTCCGTCTTGAAAACGGAGTTTTCTTATATAAAATAATACAAAAAATCAAAAAATTCTCTTGCATTTCTTAATCCGTTGTGATATAATTCCATAGCAAATCACACGCAGAGCTATTTTTATTATGAGTGCGGATGTCAGAATCCGTTGTAATATCAGGCTTTGCGGAGGTTCGTATCTGACATTAGATACAAAATTTAACTTAGGAGGAAAAACAAATGTCAGTAGTATCAATGAAGCAATTGCTTGAAGCAGGTGTTCATTTCGGACACCAGACCAGAAGATGGAACCCCAAAATGGCTGAGTACATCTTCACAGAACGTAACGGCATCTATATCATCGACCTTCAGAAAACAGTAAAGAAGCTCGAAGAAGCCTATATGTTCATCCGTGAAATCGCAGCAGACGGCGGTGAAGTTCTCTTCATCGGCACAAAGAAGCAGGCTCAGGATTCCGTTAAGGAAGAAGCTATCCGTTGCGGCATGCCTTATGTTAACGCTCGTTGGCTCGGCGGTATGCTCACAAACTTCAACACAATTCAGAAGAGAATCAAGAGACTTGCTCAGCTCAAGGCTATGGAAGCAGACGGTACTTTCGATCTTCTTCCCAAGAAGGAAGTTACAAAGCTCAACCTTGAAATCGAAAAGCTCGAAAAGTTCATGGGCGGCATCACAGAAATGAAGAAGCAGCCCGCAGCTATGTTTATAGTTGTCCCCCGCAAGGAAAGAATTGCTGTTCTCGAAGCTAAGAAGCTTGGTATCCCCATCGTTGCTATCGTAGACACAAACTGCGATCCCGATGAAGTTGATTATGTAATTCCCGGTAACGATGACGCTATCCGCGCTGTTAAGCTTATCGCAGGCGCTATGGCAGACGCTATCATCGAAGGCAGACAGGGCGAGCAGACAGCTCCTGAAGCAGAAGCAACAGAGGAGGAATAATACAATGGCAGCATTTACAGCTAAAGACGTTCAGGCTCTCAGAGAAAAGACAAACGTTGGCATGATGGATTGCAAAAAGGCACTCGTAGAAGCTGACGGTGATATGGATAAGGCAG
The DNA here is from genome assembly GCA_045531035.1 of Acutalibacteraceae bacterium. Taxonomy (GTDB): domain Bacteria; phylum Bacillota; class Clostridia; order Oscillospirales; family Acutalibacteraceae; genus CAG-177. The sequence continues at coordinate 19,895 of JAZSDF010000101.1, forward strand.
TTGAAATCCTTCGTGAGAAGGGCCTTGCAACTGCAGCTAAGAAGGCAAGCAGAGTCGCAGCAGAAGGTGTTATCGGTCTTTATTCAGACGGCAGCGCATCGGCTCTTGTTGAGCTTAACTGCGAAACAGACTTCGTAGGTAACGGTCCCGAATTCAAGGCTCTTGCAAATCAGATTGCAAAGACAGTTGTTGAAGCAAAGCCCGCTGACCTTGATGCACTTCTTGCTACAACAATTTCAGAAGGTTCAGTTTCAGTTGCAGATGCAATTCAGGAACTCTTCCTTAAGATTCGCGAAAACCTCAAGCTTCGCCGCTTTGTTCTTGTTGAAGGCACAGCTGTTTCATACATTCATGGCGGCGGTTCAGTAGGTGTTCTCGTAAGCTTTGACACAAACGCTGATGCAAACAACGCTGAATTCATTGCTATGGGTAAGAACATTGCTATGCAGGTTGCAGCAATGAGCCCTGAATATTTAAGTAAGGATGATATTTCGGCAGATGAGCTTGCAAAGATGAAGTCCATCACAATTGACAGCTCATTGAATAAGCCCGAATCACTTCCCAAGCCCATTCTCAGAAAGCTTTTTGAAAAGGCTTGCAATGAGAAGCTTTTCAGCGATGAAGATATCGCTGCTTATGAAGAACAGAAGAACAATAACTTCCTCTTCAACTTCCTTTCAAAGGAAGCAGTTGCAACTCTTGCACAGCTCGCAGTAGCAGGCAAGGAAGAATTTGTTAACGATAAAATTTTTGCCGGTGCTGTTGAAGGCCGTATTAAGAAGCAGCTTAAAGAAATCTGCCTTCTTGACCAGACCTTTGTCCGTTCAGACCTCTTTGACGGTTCAGTTGCAGGCTATGTTGCTGACGTTGCAAAGAAGCTTGGCGCTGACATCAAGGTAAAAGGCTTCACCCGTCTTGCAAAAGGCGAGGGCATCGAAAAGAAAGAAGACAACTTCGCAGAAGAAGTTGCAAGCATGATGAAATAATTAAAATTCTCCCGTACCAAATCGGTACGGGAGTTTTTGTTTTGTCCCTTTGTGATTTAATTTAGCGATTTACTTTTTGAGAGTTTTATATTATAATTAATTTCACAAAATTTACAGGAGAAGTGATTCTATGTTCAGAAAAAGACAAGTACATCTTGATTTTCATACAAACGGAACATTGCCTGTCGGCAAAAAGTTTTCAAAGGAGCAATTTCAGGCGGCATTGAAAGAAGGGCATGTGAACTCGATAACCGTTTTTTCAAAGTGCCATCACGGATGGTCATATCATCCCACAGAAGCTAATGAAATGCATCCCGAACTTGATTTCGATCTTCTCGGTGCACAGCTTGAAGCGTGCAAGGAAATAAATGTCATGGCTCCCGTCTATATTTCGGCGGGATTCGACGAAAAAGAATATGTGAAACGTCCCGAATGGCGCTGGCATCCTTCTCCCGACGAAAAAGAGTGTGAGGAATATAACAACGAGGTTCATTTTCATGTTCTTTGCTTCAATACGGGATATCTTGATTTTCTTTGCAAACAGATAGAAGAGGTTATGGTGAAATATAATCCCTGCGGAATTTTTCTTGATATTATTGCACCGAGAGTGTGTTACTGCGAAAAATGTCTTGCTGATATGAAAGCACTCGGTTTGGATGTTGATAATAAAGAAGATGCATGGAATTTTGCATTGAAGGTTCTTAACAAATATATTGAAGAGACAAATGCCGCAATCAGAAAGCACAGCAACACGACAACGATATTCCATAACAGCGGACATATTCCCAAGGGTGACTACGGCTTTATCAAAGCTAATACACATCTTGAGCTTGAAAGTTTACCTACGGGCGGGTGGGGTTATGACCATTTTCCGCTTTCTGCCGCTTATGTACGCACTCTTGAAAACACCGATTTCCTCGGCATGACGGGCAAATTCCATCATAGCTGGGGCGAATTCGGCGGCTTCAAGCATCCCAATGCACTTATCTATGAGACTTCATTAAGCATTGCTAACGGTGCGGGATGTTCAATCGGCGACCAGATGCATCCTCTCGGAGAGATGAATACGGCAACCTACGGTCTTATAGGAAAGGCGTATTCGCTTGTTGAAGAAAAAGAGCCATGGATTGACGGTGCGGTGAATGTTGCCGACATAGCTGTGCTCAGTGCCGAAGCGGTTACAGGCAAGCGTGACATAAAAGCCGATATCGGTGCAAACCGTATGCTTCTTGAGAATAATTGCCTTTATAACTTTATTGACGAAACAATGGATTTCTCGAAGTACAAGCTTATGATTCTTCCCGATGTTTCAATCGACTCCGAAGCAACAATTGAAAAAATAAGAAATTATGTCAAAAACGGCGGAAGAGTTATTGCAAGCGGTGATGCAATTGTTAAAAACGGAAAGTTTATTCTTGATGTCGGCGCAAAGTATATTGGTGAAAACGATTTCAACCCCACTTATTTCGTTCCTTGTTTTGAAACGGTAAACGGAAAAACGGAATATGTCATGCTCTGCGATTTCCGTAAATTTGAAGCGAAGGATTGCGAAATCGAGGCATATATGCAGAATCCCTATTTTAACAGAACATTGGAGCATTTCTGTTCTCATATTCATACACCTAACAATCCAGAAGAAAGTTTTCCTGCGGTTGCGGTGAAGGGCAATGTTGCATATATCGGATGGGATATTTTCACGGCATATGCCTGTCACGGACATCTTTGTTTCAAGGAACTGTTTACCCATGTTCTGAAAAAAATGATGAATGACGAGCTTACTGTTTTTGCCGATGTTCCCGACAGAGCTGTTGTTACCCTCACAAGACAGGAAAAAGAGAAGAGAAACATTCTCCATCTCCTTTTTGCCCATACAACCGTAAGAGGCGAAAAAACCGAAGTGATTGAAGATACGGTTCCTCTTTACGATGTAAAATGCAATATTAAATGTAAATCAAAGCCTGCAAGAATTTCTCTTGTTCCCTCGGAAATTGACATTGATTTTGAATATAATAACGGAAGAGCGGAATTTGTTGTTCCGAAGGTTGATATTCATCAGATGATTGCAATTGAGGATTGATTATTCATAAAAATAAGGTGAAAAAGTGAAAATATCCTCCGAAAAAATTACACATTTCAAAAAGCTGACAAAAGATTATGTTCTGATGCTTGTTTCGGCAATGATAATCGGTGTCATTTGCGGAGCTATCGGTGCATTGTTTGTCAAATGCATAGAGTTTGTAACGGAATTAAGGACAGAAAACAGTTGGCTTGTTTACTTTCTGCCGCTCGGAGGTCTTATTACCGCAGGTCTTTATAAAATGACCCGTAACGATGGCGTAGGTACACTAAAGGTTCTTGAATCAGCAAGAGGTAAGGCGAGAATATCCGTTTTACTGCTGCCTGTAATATTCATTTCAACGGTAATAACCCATCTTTTCGGCGGTTCGGCCGGCAAAGAGGGAGCTGCGCTTCAAATAGGCGGCGCGGTTTCCGAAGGGGTATCTGAAGTTACCCGTGCAGACGACAGTAAACGTTCCGTATATACAGTCTGCGGTATGGCGGCGTTGTTTTCGGCCGCTTTCGGAACTCCCTTCGGTGCATGGCTTTTTGCCCTTGAAGTTGTTTTTGTCAAAAAAATAGTATTAAATGCTGCGATTCCTGCTATTTTTTCAAGTTTAATTGCAAATGTTATTTCAGTTTCGCTCGGTGTTGTTCCCGAAAGATTTGAAATCGAATTTATTCCCGATATCGGTCTTTCTGTTTTCGGAAAAACATTGTTGGTTTCTGTTGTTGTTGCGGCTGTGAGTATGATATTCTGCTATCTTCTTTGCGGCAGCGAAAGGCTTCTTGAAAAACTGCTGAAAAACCCTTTTGTAAGAATTGCCGTGGGCGGATATGCTGTTATAGTTCTGACACTTATTTTTGGAACGGATTATAACGGCGGCGGTCTCGGAATAATAGAACGCATATTTGAAGAAGGTGTTGTGAAACCTGAGGCGTTTTTGCTTAAAATAATTTTCACCGTGATAACCGTTTCATCAGGCTTCAGGGGCGGAGAGATCGTGCCTTCCTTGTTTATCGGTTCAACTCTCGGCGCAACTCTTGCACCGTTTTGCGGACTGCCTGCTGACTGTTCTGCGGCATTGGGCATGACTGCTTTTCTAAGCGGAGTAACAAACTGCCCTCTTGCCTCCGCTGTGATAAGCGTTGAGCTTTTCGGCACAGAAGGATTTATCCTTTTTGCGGCTGCGTCTTTCATTGGAAGAGTAGTTTCGGGAAAGATAAGTTTATACAATAAATAAATTTAGGTTGCAGATTATTTCTGCAGCCTTTTTTTGTTATGCTATTGAAAAAGGAATGAAAAGTTGTATAATACTTTATAAATATATAATGTTTTTTAGGAGGCATTTCAAAATGACTACGGTTATTCCCTTGACTTTCTGGCTCCTTTTCGGTGCCGCAATGCTTATAAGCTCAATCGGATTTTATAAGTATGTTTATTTTATTTCTCTCGGCTACGGATTTTCAATTGCGGGTCTCGGTGCAATAATGCTCTTTATGTTCCGTGACAATCTATCAATAGGAACCGTTCTTGCCTGCGTACTTTTCATTATTTACGGTATTCGTCTCGGCGGTTATCTTCTTATCAGAGAACTCAAAAGCTCAGCATACCGCAGCACCATGAAAACAGAAATCAAAGACGGCAACACCATCGGTCTCGGTGTTAAATTTGCAATCTGGATTACTTGCGCAGCACTTTATGTGACACAGGTTCTTCCAGTATTTTATCGTTTGCTCAACGGCGAAAAAACAGACGGGTTCTGCATTGCGGGCGTAATTATCATGGCGTTCGGTATTATTTTCGAATCTGTTGCAGATATGCAGAAGAACAATTCAAAGAAGAAGAATCCCAAGAGATTCTGCGATACCGGTCTTTATAAAATTGTCCGTTGCCCCAACTACCTTGGTGAGCTTATTTTTTGGACTGGTGTTCTTGTTTCGGGTGTGAATATTCTTGAAGGTGCAGGCCAGTGGATTCTTGCACTTATCGGTTACATAGGTATTGTTTTCGTAATGTTCAGCGGCGCACGCCGTCTTGAAATCCGTCAGAATAAAAACTACGGCAACGACCCCGAATATCAGAAGTACGTCAAGTCAACACCCATTCTTCTTCCCTTTATTCCTCTTTACAGCGTAGAAAAATATAAATTCCTTGTAGCATAATTATTAAACAGCCTTGTTCTTTGGAATGAGGCTGTTTTTTCTTGACACAAAATAGTTTTTGCTGTATTGTTTTTTGTGAGGTGACTTTTATGTTTGCAAAAATTTACGACAAGGAAATAAAAATCGATTATAACAATGTTGACGGCTTCAACAGATATCCTTCCGACCTTATAACTGAATATGTTCAGTCGATTGATGAGGGTCTTGATATCGAAAAATATAAAGCTCTTTTTGAGGCTGTTTCCGAGCTCGATAACGGTGAATACAAAACCCGTATGAGCGATGTGATTTATGAAATGGTTATTAACGCAAAAATGCGTAAGGATTATAAATACAGCGAACCAAACGAGCTGAGAGCAATCAGAAAGCTTCGCGAACCCCACGATTTTGAATATATAATGCCCGATAAAGAAACACTTCGTAAAAAGCTTCTCGGTGCATGGACCGGAAGAGCGGTCGGCTGTCTTCTCGGAAAACCTGTTGAAGGAATAAGAAGCAATGAGCTGATACCTCTTCTCAAGGAAACAGGTAACTATCCCATGCACAGATATATTCTCAGCACTGATATAACAGATGAAGTTTGCTCCCATTATTCATTTTATCTCAAAAACAAAGCTTATGCGGATACCGTTGACGGTATGCCCGTTGATGACGATACAAATTATGTTGTTCTTGCACAGAAAATCATAGAAGATTGCGGCAGAGATTTCGATTCTGGAGATGTTGCAAGAGCATGGATGAAATATCAGTCCGTTCAGTCCTATTTTACAGCGGAAAGAATTGCCTATATCAATTTTATGAACTGCATTGAACCTCCCGCATCGGCAATGTATAAGAATGTCTGCCGCGAGTGGATCGGTGCCCAGATAAGAGGTGATTACTTCGGCTACATTAATCCCGGTGAACCCGAGGATGCCGCTGAAATGGCTTTTACAGATGCAAGAATATCTCATGTCAAAAACGGAATTTACGGAGAAATGTTTGCCGCAGCAATGATTTCGTGCGCTGCAGTTACTGATAATATTGATGATATAATTCTCGGCGGTCTTGCACAGATTCCCGCTACCTCACGTCTTTATGAAGCTGTCATGAAGATTTATGACGGATATAAAAACGGCGTCACAATCGATGAGTGTTTTGATATTATTCATGCTGATTATGATGAACATACAGACCACGGATGGTGCCACACAATTTCAAATGCAATGATAGTCACCGCCGCACTTCTTTACGGTGAAGGTGACTTCGGAAAATCGATTTGTCTTGCAGTAGGCATGGCTTTCGATACAGACTGCAACGGCGCAACGGTCGGTTCCGTTATCGGTATGAGAAACACCATAGACGGCATCGATGGATACTGGAGAAAACCTGTTAACGGTAAAATCCACACATCGATTTTCAGTGTCGGTACCGTTGATATCGAAACAGCGGTTGATAAGACTCTTGAACACATAAATAAGGTGTGATTTTATTGCTGTCAGCTATTGACGAAAAAGTAAAATATTGTTATAATTTATAGCGAAAAATTTTGCAAGGAGTGATTCCAATGGCAAAGAGTATTCAGGATATCCTGAACATTATCAAAGATAAAGATATTAAAATGGTTGACTTTAAGATGGTTGACATCAACGGTCAGTACCGTCACGTTACAATTCCTGCCGAAAACTTCTCTGAGGATACAATGAAGAGCGGTATCGGTTTTGACGCTTCAAACTACGGCTATGCTGTTGTTGAAAAGAGCGACATGGTATTCATTCCTGACCCCGATACAGCTGTTATCGATCCTTTCTGTGACATTGCAACTCTGTCAATGACAGGTAATGCAATGATTATTGATTCACCAGAAAACCGTCCTCTCGCTCAGTATCCCAGAAACATCATTAAGGCAGCTGTTCAGTATATGAAAGACAGCGGTGTTGCCGATGAGATGAAGATTCTTCCTGAATTCGAATTTTATCTTTTCGATGATGTCAGATGGAATGTTGACGGAAAGCACATCGGTGCAACCGTAGATGCAAGCCAGTCATATTGGAACTCCAACAATGATGGCCCCGGCGTTGTTGTTCCGAAGCAGAAGAACTACCACATTGCAAAGCCTTTTGATACCTCTTACGAGTGCCGCAGTGAAATGTGTCTTTATATGAAAGATGCAGGCATCGAAATCAACTACCATCATCCCGAAGTTGCGGCTTCCGGTCAATATGAAATCGAACCTCAGCTCGGTGAAGTTGTTCACATGGCAGACGCATCAATGATGATTAAGTATATCATCCACAACACAGCTCTTAAGTACGGCAAGACCGCAACCTTTATGCCCAAGCCAATTTACGGCGAAGCAGGAAGCGGTATGCATGTTCATATGCTCCTTTTCAAGGATGGTGAGCCCGTATTCTCGGATGACAACGGTTATTCACATTTGAGCGAAACAGCTCATTATTTCATGGGCGGTCTCCTTAAGCACATCGGTGCTCTCTGTGCCATCACAAATCCCAGCACAAACTCTTTTAAACGCCTTGTTCCCGGATTTGAAGCTCCCGTTACAGTCGGTTATGCAACATCAAACAGAAGCGCGGTTATCCGTATTCCCGCTTATGCAAAGAGTCCCGACAAGCGCAGATTTGAGCTTCGCAACCCCGATGCAACCTGCAACCCCTATTTCTGCTATGCAGCTATCCTTATGGCTGGTCTTGACGGTGTTAAGAATAAGATTGATCCTCATGCAAACGGTTGGGGTCCTTATGATGTAAACCTTTATCATCTTCCCGAAGAGGAAAAGGCAAAGCTTCAGCACCTTCCCGTATCTCTTGAAGATGCTCTTGATGCTCTTGAAGCAGATAATGCTTTCCTTACCGAAGGCGGAGTATTTCCCGCAGAGCTTATCGCAAACTTCATCAAGACAAAACGTGAAGAATGTCGTCAGCTTTCAGCAATTCCTCACCCCGCAGAATTTGATAAGTATTACAACCTTTAATAAAACCAAAGGCATCTCCGTTTGGAGATGCCTTTTTCTTATACTGTATATTTATATTTTCCACCGTTAACCGTTTCTTTGATTTTACCGCTGAGAATAATTTCTGCCTTTGAGCCGTCAGGGATTTCGATTGCAATATCAAAACCGCCGTTGGTATTTTTGCTCCAGTCAACCGAAAGTCTGCCCAGAGGAGTTTCTATTGATGTCTTTGCAAATTCAAGCCCGCAGAAAAGTTCAGGTTTAACTGTGAGCGAACGGTATCCGTCACGGACGTTTTTTATGCCTGCAATATGTGTAAAAAGTGCCTCATCGTATGTTGCAAGGAAATAGTGGTTTTGTGAACGGGTTGTCTTTTCCCATGATTCCCATGCACTTTCCGCACCGCACTTAACCCAGTAACCCCAACTCGGATATGTTGTCTGCGTGAGAATTTTATATGCGACGTCGGAATATCCGTTATCAAACAGAACGGGCAGAACAAATCTTGTTCCCGTGCATCCTGTATCAAAATGATAATTCTTATCAACTATATCCTTTACAAGATTTTCAAGAACAGATTTTTTGTAATCTTCGGGGACCATTCCGAAAGCAAGCGGAAGAAGGTTTGAGGTCTGTCTGTATTTTGTTCTGACACCCATTTCCTTCCAGAAGGTTGTCTGATAGATACCTTTTTCGGCTATGAAAAACTTTTTGTTGAATGTATCATATATCTTTTTTCTTGCAGTTTCAAAAGCCTCGATGTCATCGCTTTTGCCGAGCTTTTTTGCAATATATATCATTGATTCCAGCATGCGGTAAATGAAAGCGGTACAGCAGATTTCCGCTCCTTCGGAGGGGTCGGGGAATATTTCAGCTTCTTCACCGCCGGAAGGAGAAAGCCAGTCTGAAAGACCTCCGGCGCCCCATGTCCAGTCGAGGGATTCAAGTTCGGCAATATCATCAAGTGCGAATTGCTTAAGGTTGGGATAAATCTTCTCTGCATATTCTGTGTTGTTGCAGTAATTGATAAGTGCTTCAACAGCGAAAACGTAGATTGTGTTCCAAACGGGTGAATTGCCGACACCCCAGTCAGCGGTAGGAACAATAACGGGTATTTTACCGTAATCCTTGAAGCAGTCGTCCATGACATTGACAAAATCCTGCATATATTTGTTCATGTCGAAGTTATACATCATGGCATGAAGAGCGCAGTTTGCATCTCCGAGCCAACCGTTCTTTTCCCATACGGGAGTATCCGTGGGTTTGCTCTGAAAATTATTGAGAAGCGTGCGGGGCATAAGAGTGTGCAGTTTATTTATAAGGTTGTTTGAACACGAAAACTCGGATATAAGTTTGACTTCGTTTGCAATGCGGTATATTTCAATGCTGTCGTTTGTGATTTCATGAGGACAGCCGTCTATCTGAATATATCTGAATCCTTTATAACTGAATTTCGGTTCAAGAATGTTCTTGCCTTCTTTTGCAATAAAGCAATCTTGCTGAATGTATGCATCAGGCCACCACTCACAGCCGTGACCTTCGTTTATTCCGATTTTTTGAACACTTCCGTCATTTTTAAGCTTTTCTCCGTAGGTGACGGTTATTCTTGTTCCTTCGGGTACATCAACGGTAAATCTTGCCCAACCGGTTATCATTTCGGGTGCGGTGATAACATAACTTTCGTTTGAAAGGGAGCTTATTTCCTGAGGTTTGAAAGTGTGAATTCTTCTGATAAACGGCTCTTTCTGAAGCGTAAGTTTTCCTGCGGGAGGTTCAACGGCAACAGCATTATTCCATGCAAAATTCTTGCGAGTCAAATCCTGAGTTTCTCCGTAATAGATACTGTTTGCGGTTACGATACCGTCGTGTGTAACAAGCCATGATTCATCGGTTACAATATTTTGTTTTGTTCCGTCAGCATATGTAATTATCAAATCTGCAATAAGCTTCGGCGCAGATCTCCACGGAGCTTTATCCCAATCCCACACGTTTGTGGTTTCGTTGAAAAAATAGTTGCCCAGTTCGGCTGTTATTTCATTATTTCCGTTAACTATAAAGCTTGTAATATCAAAATCTCTGTATGCTACAGTCTGTGTGTATTGCGTATGTGCGGGATTCAGAACAGTATTATCGGGAAGACAGCCGTTGATTTTTGCTTCAAACAATCCGAGGCCGCAGATTTTTAATCTGGCTTCTGTTATTTCGCCTGAAACAACAAAAGCTTTCTTAAACAAGGGTGCAAACCTGTCCTCGACTGTCATGTCGGAACCTATCCATTTGCCGAGCCATTTATAATCCATATTATTTTTTCCTTTCGTTGATATATTTTCAGTATAAACCTTTATATGATTTACCGTCAAGATATAATTGACAATAATAAATTTTTGTTGTAATGTAAAATATATCTGTTTGAAAAGGAGATGTATCCATGCTTGCAAAAATAACAGCCTTTTTTATGTCAATAATAATATTTATTTCTACTTTTCTGGGGGTGCCGTTAATGACTTCCGACAATTATGTTTACTACAATTTATCCTACGGTGAGCACGAACGCCACACCATTGACCTTTGTATCCCGAAAAATACGGAGCAGAGCGGACTTGTATTATATATCCATGGAGGAGCATGGATTATGGGCGATAAGGATATATACCGTGACACGCTCAAGGAAATCAGCGAAAAGTTCGGAGTTGCCTGTGCGGCAATGAACTACAGATATGTGTGCGATACCGTTGATATCAACGATATAATGGATGATATCGATGCGGCTATGGTCTGTATAAAAGAAACGGGAAAAAAGCACGGCGTTGATATAAATCGTTCGATTCTTACGGGCGGTTCTGCGGGTGCAAATCTTTCTTTGCTTTATTCGTATTCAAGAGTTGAAGGCTCTGAGATTCCTCCCGTTGCTGTTATGAGCGATTGCGGACCTACCGATCTTACTGATGATTATTATTATTATAATCCTGAAATCGGAAAGGGCAATGCGATGGGTAATGAGGAGTTTATTTCTCAGCTTCTTTCGTGGGCCTGCGGAACCGGGGTTGCATTTGATACCCGAGATGAAGCCTCTGAAGCCATAAAGAAGGTTTCACCCCTTTATTATGTAAATGAAAATACTGTGCCCACGATTATTAACCACGGAACAAAGGATGATATTGTTCCTTTCAGGAATGCGGTTGAGCTTGATAAAAAGCTTACAGATTGCGGAGTGGAACATTATTTTAATATTTATCCCAATTCTGATCATGGTCTTGCAAACGATCCCGACTGCAGAGAAAGATCTATAGAGCAATTCTATTCATTTATTGAAAAATATCTATAATAATTTAATTGAAATTTATGCATAAAATATGTATATTATTTCGTTTTTTGTGTTGATTTTTGAAATTATCGGGTGTAAAATATATGTCATATTTCTGAAAAAAGAAGTGATTTTATGAGTATGTTTTTTGAAAGAAAGCTTCCTATACCCAAGGATGTCAAGGAGATTTATCCTCTTTCTGCTGAACTTGAGAATATTGTCAGCACAAGAGCTGCCGAAATCAATGATATTTTTACCGGCAAAAGCGGTAAGTTTGTTCTCGTAATCGGACCGTGCTCTGCGGACAACGAGGACAGTGTTATTGATTACATTTCGCGTCTCCGTGCCGTTCAGGAGAAGGTTGAGGATAAGATTTTTATTATTCCGAGAATATATACCAACAAACCCAGAACAACGGGCGACGGATATAAAGGTATGCTTCATCAGCCTGATCCTAATGCAAAGCCCGATATGTATAAGGGAATTGTTGCAATCCGTGAGCTTCATATGAGAGCACTCAAGGAAACAGGTTTTTCATGTGCGGATGAAATGCTTTATCCTGAAAATTACAGATACCTTAGTGATATTCTTGCTTATGTTGCAATAGGTGCCCGTTCGGTTGAAAACCAACAGCACAGACTCACCGCAAGCGGACTCGATATACCCGTTGGCATGAAAAATCCTACGGGCGGCGATATTTCCGTTATGATGAATTCTATCACTGCGGCACAGCATAAACACACCTTCATTTACAGAGGCTGGGAGGTTCACTCTGACGGTAATCCCTGTGCTCATGCAATTCTCAGGGGTTATGTTAATAAACACGGTCAGTCGCTACCGAACTATCACTATGAGGATTTAATTAATCTTGCAGAGGTTTATGCAACCAGCGGACTCGTTAATCCTGCCGTTATTGTTGACACAAACCATGCAAACTCGGGCAAAAAATATCTTGAACAGATAAGAATTGCCAAAGAGGTGCTTCATAGCTGCCGTCATGATTCCGAAGTCAAAAAGCTTGTTAAAGGATTTATGATTGAAAGCTATATTGAAGACGGCGCACAGAAAATCGGTGAATGTGTTTACGGCAAGTCGATCACAGACCCTTGCCTCGGTTGGGAAAAAACCGAAAGATTAATTTACGATATAGCAGATTTAATATGATTCTAAAGCCTTTGCATTTGCAAGGGCTTTTTTATTTGCCACTTGCAATAGGCTTTAAAATATTGTATACTTATCTAAATATGAAATAAAAGGAATGTTTTAATGCAGTTCATTGTAATGGACCTCGAATGGAATAACACATATGCAAAAAAAGCAAACGGTTATATCAATGAGATTATCGAAATCGGTGCGGTTAAGCTTGATGAGGACATCGAAACCGTTGATACTTTTTCGTGTATTGTCCGCTCTCAGATAGGAAAGAAGCTTCGCGGAAGTGTTAAAAAGCTTACTCATCTCACAAACGATGATATAAGTTCGGGTATGCCGTTCACAAAAACCTTTTCCATGTTCAGAAAATGGATAGGAAATGATGATACAGTTATCTTTACATGGGGCGACGGAGATATCAGAGTTTTGCTTGATAATTTCAAATATCTCAACGGCATAAAGGTTGTTCCGTTCCTAAAAACATATTGTGATTTGCAGAAATGCTTTCAAAAATACAGCAATTCGGGTAAAGGACAGCAGACGGGACTTCTTGCGGCTGCAGAAATGCTCGGAATTGACCCTGAGATGTATATCCACCACCGTGCGCTTGGTGACAGTATGCTAACGGCAGAAATTCTCAAAAAAATCTACCGCACGGGATTCGTTGAACCCGGATTTGTTGATTGCAATGAAGATTTCTATTCCCGATTACTTTATAAGGCTAAGGTTATAAGAAATATAGACAACCCCTTGGTTGATAAAAAGAAGCTTTGCCACACCTGTGAAAACTGCGGTACAGCTTGTGAACAGCTCACGAAGTGGAAATTCCACTGTCAGTTCTTCAGAGCGAATTTTTATTGTGGCGAGTGTGACCTCACATATTCCGTAGGCATACGCTTCAAAAAGCTTTATGACCAGGTTGAATTCAGAAAAATAGTTTCGGTTAAAGAACCTGAACAGAAAATTGAAACTGAGGAGAATGACATATGAAAATTCTCGTAACAGGCGGCGCAGGCTTTATCGGCTGCAACTTTATTTATTATATGCTCGGCAAGTATGACGACTGTAAAATTGTCTGCCTCGATGCTCTGACTTATGCAGGCAATCTCAGAAGTCTTGACGGGGTTAAGGATAACAGCAATTTCAAATTCGTAAAGGGCAGCATTTCCGATAAGGAGCTTGTTGATAAGCTCTTTGCAGAAGAAAAGTTTGATGTTGTTGTCAATTTTGCTGCGGAAAGCCATGTTGACCGCTCGATTGAAAATCCGTTTATTTTCCTTGAAACAAATGTTATGGGAACAGCCTGCCTTCTTGAGGCAAGCAAAAAATACGGCGTAAAAAGATATCATCAGGTTTCAACCGATGAGGTTTACGGCGATTTGCCTCTTGACAGACCCGACCTGTTCTTCACTGAGGATTTACCCCTCACCACTTCAAGTCCTTATTCGGCATCAAAAGCTTCTGCGGATTTGCTTACTCTCGCATTTCACAGAACTTACGGTCTGCCCGTTACTATTTCACGCTGCTCAAACAACTACGGACCCTATCAGTTTCCCGAAAAACTTATTCCTCTCATGATTGTCAGAGCGCAGGAAAACGAATCGCTTCCCGTTTACGGAGAAGGACTCAATGTGCGTGACTGGCTTTATGTTGATGACCATTGCAAGGCAATTGATATGATAATCCGAAACGGCAGAGTAGGCGAGGTCTATAATGTCGGCGGTCATAACGAAAGACAGAATATTCAGGTTGTTAAAACAATTCTCAGTCAACTCGACAAACCCGAATCTCTTATCACTTATGTAAAGGACAGAGCGGGTCATGACCTTCGTTATGCAATCGACCCCACAAAAATAACAAACGAACTCGGATGGACTCCTGAAACGGATTTTGATTCGGGTATGAAAAAAACCGTTCAGTGGTATCTTGACAATACCGAATGGATTGACGAAATCAAAAGCGGCGAATATGCCGAATACAGCAAAAGAATTTACGGATAAAACGCTTGGATATCCGGAGGTATATTATGAAAATTAAAAAAATATCGGCACTTTTTCTTTGCTTATTAATGGTGATATCTTTCGTTGCTTGTAAGAACGGTTCTACGGACGATATCAACGTTCCGGAAACAACAGGTGCATTTATTTCTGATAATGTGACCGACGCCTTTGCGGAAGATAATGTAATAAATAATAATGTGATAATCGAAAATTCAACACAGGCTGTTTCTGATGTTAGTCTGACAATGTCCACAACTTTTGTTTCAGCCAAAAATTTGAACGAATATTCCAAATCAGAAATAATAGAAGCTTATAAAAATGCGGCAATAAAATCTCATTCAGCTGTTATTTCACAGCATGAAGTTGAAATAACAAAGATATCGATCAACGGCAAAGAACTCGGCGGTGCATTTGATTTTGTTAAAGGCATTATTTCGACCTTTATTTCCAATAATTCTGAAGACAGCAAGGGAATTACGGGCGGATTCAAAAATCTTTCCGAAGCAGATGTTTCCGATGCAAAAATATATTCCGTCGGAAAAAATACCGCCGTTGAACTTACCATGCATAATCAGACGGACGGTGCAAAAGCAAGTGTTCAGGGAGGCAGCGTCGGACATGCGATTGATGTTGTGGGAGATATCAGTACCGTTACAAGCGAACTTACGGAACTCGGTTTACCTATTGAGATTTCAAGCGAAACAACAACCATTCACTACACCAATCCCACAGTTAAGGTTGTTATTGATGAAAACGGAAAGATAGTCTGCGGCACATGGAGATATACCGTTGAAATCAGACTGAATAATTATAAAGCCTTCGGTGCGGACGTTGAAAGCTCATCGATTGTTATGGATAATGTTATCACTGTAAACGGCGGTTTTACAAAA
>JAZSDF010000031.1:0-51961 GCA_045531035.1 Acutalibacteraceae bacterium
TTTTATTCGGAATTAGCCGATGTTGCTAACACCGCCGATGTTGCGGGCCGCGTTTTTTCATCCGTCAGCATAATATTCATTTTTATTCTTTCTTTGATAATTTACATTGCAATTTCAAAATTCACAAAGCCCCTCGTTGAAATGAACGATGTTACCAAAAAGATGGCTGCCCTTGATTTCAAGGAAAGATGCGGAAACTACGGAAAAGACGAAATCGGCGAGCTCGGCAAAAGCATTAATATTCTTTCCACAACGCTCAATGCCACGCTGGTTGACCTTAAGGATAAAAACAAACAGCTTGAAAAAGATATTGAAAGAAGACACGCTCTTGACAATGCAAGAAAATCTTTTATAAGCAATGTTTCGCACGAGCTGAAAACACCTATTGCCATTATTTCGGGATACGCAGAGGGTCTGTGCGAAGGAATAAGCGATGACCCCGAGGTTATCAGGGAATACTGCCAGATTATAAATGACGAAAGTCAGAAAATGAACGCTCTTGTTGTTGAACTTCTTGAACTTTCAAAGCTTGAAAGCGGTGCACAGCCTTTCACTCCCGATTATTTCTGCCTCGGTGAGAAAACACAATCACTTCTCAACCATCTGTCACTTCTTTTTGAGCAAAACGGAATTACGGTCATCAATGAAGTCCCCGAAAACCTCATGTGCTATGCTCAGGAGGACAAAATTGAAATTGTTCTTAAAAACTATATCACAAATGCGGTTTCTCATTGCAAAGGCGAAAAAGTTATAACCCTCAGTGAAAAAGAATATGACGGATTTATTGAAATCAGCATTTTCAACACGGGAGATAACATTGCCGAGCATGACCTTCCCGAGCTTTGGGACAGCTTCTACAGAGCCGACAAAGCCCACGGCAGAAGCGAAAACCGCTTCGGTCTCGGTCTTTCAATAGTAAAAAGTATCATGACAAATCACGCATGCAGATACGGTGTTGAAAACGTTTCAAACGGCGTAATTTTCACTTTTGAAGTTTCAAAGGATTCCGGATATTATGACAAAAATCAATAATAAAAAAAGAATAATAAGACTGATATCCTTCGTTTTGTGCATTTGCATTGCGGCGGGTTGCTTTTCTTCATGCTCAAAACAAGATAAAAACGGTATAAATACAGTTAAAACCGCAGCAGTAAGAAATACTATTGTTAATCTTTACGATGATGCTGCTATCCATTATTCAAAGAGTGAGGAAAGCTTCTCGGTTAAGGCTGCCGCTTCGGGTCTTATCGAGCTTCTTGTTGACCCCGAAACATATTCCTTTGGAATAATGGAAACAACTCAGAATCAGCTTTGGAGCGCACTTCCCCTACTTAATAAAATTGCAGACGACGAAAAAAAGGTTACCGATGCAAGCATGGTATCTCTTAAAATTATAGGCGGTACAGATATATATCATCTCAATTCTCAGGATAATTCCGTTGCATACGGCAAGGCATCATATATTCCCGTTGACAACGGTATAACATTTTTGTTTGATATATTTGCCAATGAAGAAACCGCCGCAAAGACAGCATACGACAAAACAGATATCGGTTTCAATATCGCACTTACAACAGTATTAAAAGACGGCAGTATGACCGTTACCTGCACTTACTCAAACATCACAGAGAATCCCGATGCATATATCGAGGACATTGAGCTTCTCAATTATTTCGGCGCATACAACGATACTCGTGACGGAGACTTTCTGCTTGTGCCCGACGGATGCGGTGCAATAATCAAAACTTCAATATACGATGAATCATTCGAATCTCTTTCATTTGATGTTTACGGAAGCGACCCCTCTGCCGAAAAAGAAACTGAAAGCGCAATAGTTCCCGCTTTCGGTATAAAACACGGCAACACAGCTTTTGTTTCGCTTATTGAAAACGGTGATGCGGTTGCTTCAATCAATGCAAAAAAAGCCACGCAAATCAGTGAATATAATACAGTTTATCCATCGTTCAATATCACTCCCGTAATTCATGACGGCGACACACTTTATATTTCAAAATCCTCAACGGTAAATGAAATTTCACTTTGCTACCGTTTCCTTGCCGGTGGCAATGCAACCTACGCAGGTCTTGCCTCTGCGTGCCGTGAACAACTGATAAGGAACTCCGTGCTTTCAACAAGAACAGTTGCTGTCAGCGACTATATGCCCTTCTATCTTACTCTTACGGGTAAGGCAAAAAAATCATTCGGCCCCGTAAAATATCTTTCAAGCCTGACAACATTCGAGCAGGCAAAGGATATGCTCACAAGAATGAAGAACAAGGGCATCAACAATATCAGCGTGAGATATGCAGGCGTTTTTGACGGCGGACTTGATTCAAAGGACGTTGTTTCTTCGGATATTTCATCCCGACTCGGCGGTACAGACAAACTCAGTGAGCTTTATGATTATGTTTCGTCACAGAAAATGAGTCTTTTCCTCGATATTAATCTTCTTTCATCTGCAAGCGGATTTTCAGGCTCATCGGCAACAAGCCTTCAAAAACACTCAGCTTCATATGCCCCCAAAAACGCTCTTGTTGACTTCATGGATGAAGACGTTGCGGAAAGATACCTCAGAAGTCTTAAGAAACTGAAAAACATCGTTTCGTCTGTTCTCAGCGACACAAGATATTACAGTTTCTCGGGATATTGTCTCAATGATGCAGGTTCAGTCCTTTATTCGGATTTCTCATACGGTGGTATGCTCCGTGACGAAGCGGCGAAAACTATCAGCTCTGCTATCGCACCTCTTTCAACAGGTCATTCAGTTATGGCGGTAAAGGGCAATTTCTATATGCTTAAAAATGTTGACTCCGTTATTAATATCCCCATCGGTACAAGCGTTGCGCAAAGCGGTGCATATCAGGCAGTTCCGTTTGTTCAGCTTATTCTCCACGGAATAACCGACTATGCAGGCGAGCCCATAAATACAGAAGTAAATCTTCGTGAAACACTTCTCAAGAATATCGAATACGGTGCCTGTCCCCATTTTGAATGGAACTACGAACCTGTTATCGGCAAAACCGAAGACGATAAATTCTACTATGACAATACCATTAATGCGGCGGCAGAATTTTATACCGAAGCCAACGAAGTGCTCAACGACCTTCGCGATGCAAGAATCACCGACCATTATGAGGTTGACGACGGTATATACTGCACCGAATATGATACAGGCGCAAGAATTTATGTCAACTATACCAACACCGAATTTTCAATTCTCGGCGTTGTTGTTGAAGCAAGAAGCTTCTTAAGAGTAAACTAATATTATCGGAGGAATTATCATGCCTTATATCAGAACAACAGTCAGCAAGACCCTTACAGACGAAAACAAAGAAAACCTCAAAGCAAAGCTCGGTCAGGCAATAGCACTCATTCCCGGAAAAACCGAAGCATGGCTTATGCTTGCATTTGAGGATAATATTGATATGTACTTCAAAGGAAGCTGTGACGAAGAATATGCTTATCTTGAAGTCAGTCTTTTCGGAACAACATCCGATGCCGCTTATGACAGACTGACCGCCGCTCTTTCCGAAATAGTCAATGAAGAGCTTGGTATAGACAGAGCAAATATCTACATCAAGTATGAAGAGGCAAACCATTGGGGATGGAACGGTACAAACTTCTGATATGAACAAAAAAAAACACGAAATCCTGCTGATTGCCTCTGCTCTGATTGTTGCTTCATGTGCACTCATCTATTCAGTGCTTGATTCACCTAAATATAACAGACTCGAAGCTGTACCGATTACGGTTATCACCACCGAAAGAATTACTGAAAGATACACGGGAAAGGTGAATCTGAACACGGCAAATCTTGAGGAATTGTCACAACTCGAACTCATCGGAGAATTGAAAGCACAGGCAATCATTGAATACAGAGAGGAAAACGGTAAATTCAGAACGGTTGAAGAAATAACCAATGTCGACGGAATAAGTACAGTTATTCTAAGCAAAAACATAAACAGATTAACGGTTTAAGGTGATACCATGGAAAGACTTGAAATAAAAAAACTTTTTGAAAATCCCAAAAATTACGCAGACCAATCCGTTACGGTTTACGGTTGGATAAGAACGTTGCGCGATTCAAAAGCAATCGGATTTATCGAACTCAACGACGGAAGCTGTTTCAAAAGCGTTCAGGTTGTTTTTGAAGCATCAAAGCTTGATAATTATAAAGATATTGCAAAGCTCAATGTTGGCGCCGCGGTAAAGGCTACGGGCACACTTCTGCTCACTCCTCAGGCAAATCAGCCCTTTGAAATCAACGCTGAGGAAATCTCAATTGAAGCAACATCAACCCCCGATTATCCTCTCCAAAAGAAGAGACATTCGGTTGAATTTCTGAGAACAATCGCCCATCTCAGACCCCGCACAAATCTTTTCAGTGCCGCTTTCAGAATCCGTTCCGTTGCTGCATATGCAATCCACAAATTCTTCATTGACCAAGGCTTTGTTTATGCACACACTCCCCTCATTTCATGCAGCGACTGTGAGGGTGCGGGCGAAATGTTCAGAGTAACAACTCTCGATATGGAGAATCTCCCCAAAAACGAAAACGGCGAAGTTGATTACAGCGAGGATTTCTTCCAGAAACCCGCATATCTTACCGTTTCGGGTCAGCTTCAGGCGGAAACAATGGCTCTCGCTTTCGGTAAGGTTTACACATTCGGTCCGACCTTCAGAGCAGAAAAATCCTATACACAGCGTCACGCTGCCGAGTTCTGGATGATTGAGCCTGAAATGGCTTTTGCGGAGCTTTCCGACGACATGGATGTTGCAGAAGCAATGATTAAATATGTTATAAAGTATGTTCTTGATAATTGTCCTCAGGAAATCGAATTCCTCAACAAATTTGTTGACAAGGAGCTTGTTGAAAGACTGACGGCGGTTGCTGATTCTGATTTCGGCAGAGTAACCTACACAGAAGCAATAAAGCTCCTTGAAGAACGCAACGACGAATTTGAATACAAGGTAAAATGGGGTTGCGATTTGCAGACCGAGCACGAACGCTGTCTCACCGAAAAGATTTTTAAAAAGCCTGTTTTTGTTACGGACTACCCCAAGGAAATCAAGGCATTTTATATGCGTCTTAACGACGACGGAAAAACTGTTGCCGCCTGCGACTGCCTTGTTATGGGTATCGGTGAAATCATCGGCGGAAGCCAGAGAGAAGAGCGTCTTGACCTTCTTGAAGCAAGAATCAAGGAACTCGGTCTTGACCCCAAAGACTATGACTGGTATCTCGACCTTCGCCGTTATGGCGGTGTAAAGCACAGCGGTTTCGGTCTCGGATTTGAAAGACTTGTTATGTATTTAACAGGCATTTCAAATATTCGCGACGTTCTCCCCTTCCCGAGAACAACAGGTTCCGCAGATTTTTAAAAATAATCCCGACAGCAATCTGTCGGGATTTTTGCATTGAAAATATAACAGAATATGATATAATTAATTACAATAATATATAGGAGAACACAAATGAACAGCATAAGATTTGCAACAGAAAAGGATACTGAATTAATCCTTGACTTCATCAATGGTCTTGCAAAATATGAAAAAATGGAAAATGAGGTTGTTGCAACCTCGGAATTATTAAAAGAATGGATATTTGATAAGGAAAAAGCAGAAGTCATTTTTGCGCTCGATAACGGCAAAGAAGTCGGCTTTGCTCTTTTCTTCCATAATTTTTCAACTTTTCTTGGCAGGTCGGGAATTTATCTTGAAGATTTATTTGTCCTGCCTGAATACAGAGGAAAAGGCCACGGCAAAGCCCTTCTCAAAAAACTCGCAGAAATCACCGTTGAAAGAGGCTGCGGCAGACTTGAATGGTGTTGCCTTGACTGGAATAAACCGAGCATTGATTTTTATCTGTCACTCGGCGCAAAACCTATGGATGATTGGACAATCTACCGCATGACAGGTGATGAGCTCATAAACTTTGCAAAATAAAATTACGGACTGTATCATATCGATGCAGTCCGTTTTCTGTTTTTATAGCGTTGCGTTCAGCTTCTTTCCTGTAGCTTTTACAATGAAATAAACCGCAAACCATACTATAAAATATGTCACAACAAAAATTGCAGTAAATATTCCGATAACGCCCCATTCAAAGGGTATCCATGAATTAAGAATATAGCAGATCACATAGACGGCATAAAGCATTCCGAAATGGCAAAACAGCGATTTGGGGAGTGACCAGTGGTCAATCTGGTTGAACACGCTTGCACCCGCCTGAACAAATGCAAGAACATAGGTTGAAATTATTCCGAGCAAAATCTGCTCTCCACTTACGCTGAAATCATTGAGGGTTTTTGATAAAACGAAAAAAATTATTCCGAGTATAATCGGACCGAAACCCGAAAACATAAGACCTCTGTGAAAAAATTCTTTTAAATATTTGTTCATTATTTAACACCTAACCTTTCTTTTACCGATTTCAAATTTCTCCTTGAAACATAATCTCTGTAACCGTTTTTGAATGTAACAGTGAGCATACCCGAAACCGATGTGTCGAATTTCTTGATTTTTTTAATGTTAGCTATACACGACTGATTGATTTTAATAAAATTATCCGAAAGTTTTTCTTCAATCTGATAGAGACGGTGCTTTATCTGAAGCTTATCATTATCGGTAAGTGCATATACTTTATTATCCTCAACGGTAAAACAGCATATCTCCGATAAATTCAACCTGTATATCTCTCCGTTTGAATATCCCGTAAACATATTCTCGTTATTTATAAGGTTTAATATATCTTCAATAAGCTTTGTTTTTTCATGAGCAAAAATCAAAACCTCCTCTTCATGTTCTTTGTCGATTGTGATAATACATTTCATAAGAAGCCTCCTTACATCTGCATAATACACTTCCTCCGTTCATATTTCAAGGATTTTGAAGTGTTCGGTCTTTCTGAAAAAGTATTCGGTAAAAATCAAAAAAATTTTTCAAAAAAGTATTGACAAAACAAAATTGTAACGCTATAATATCAATAACGATAACGATTATCGTTATTAGCAAGGAGGTGACAGAATGCAAAGACACAGCAGACAGCGAGATGCAATACTCGAAAACCTCTGTTCAAGGTATGACCATCCCACAGCCGAGGATTTGTATTTTTCACTCAAACCTAAGATACCGGCGCTCAGCCTTGCAACGGTTTACAGAAATCTCTCGCAGCTTGAAACGGACGGCAAGGTTATAAGAATAGGTTCGGGCGGTACGGCAAGATATGACGGCAACGTTTCGCCGCACTACCACCTCTCCTGCCTCGGATGTTCAGGCGTTGTTGATATCTTTCTCAATGACGACTGCGGTCTGACTGAAAAAGCGGCCCAAGCATTTGACGGAACGATAATTTCACATTCCGTATTATTCACAGGCTACTGCTCCGAATGTTCAAAACATCTCGGATAGTAATATAAAAAACAAAAAATTAAATTCTATATTATTTTGGAGGAAATTGTAATGAAAAAATTTGTATGCTCAGTTTGCGGTTATGTACACGAAGGTGACTCAGCTCCCGAATTCTGCCCCCAGTGCAAGGTTCCCGCTGAAAAATTCAACGAACAGAAAAGCGGCGAAATGTCATGGGCTGCAGAACACGTTGTTGGCGTTGCAAAGGGTGTAAGCCAGGAAATCATCGACGGTCTCAGAGCTAACTTCGAAGGCGAATGTTCAGAAGTAGGCATGTATCTTGCAATGGCAAGAGTTGCTCACCGTGAAGGTTATCCCGAAATCGGTCTTTACTGGGAAAAGGCAGCTTACGAAGAAGCTGAACATGCAGCAAAGTTCGCAGAGCTTCTCGGCGAAGTTATCACCGACAGCACAAAGAAGAATCTTGAAATGAGAGTTGATGCTGAAAACGGCGCAACCGCAGGCAAATTTGAGCTTGCAAAGATGGCTAAGGAACAGGGTCTTGACGCTATCCACGACACCGTTCATGAAATGGCTCGTGACGAAGCAAGACACGGCAAGGCATTTGCAGGTCTTCTTGAGAGATATTTCGGTTAATTTAATAAAAATTTCATGGGGAGCAGATATAATCTGCTCCCCTTTTCGTTATATTTTGTTTTCTGTTTCGAATATTGCTTTTAAGGCATTGCTTGCGGTTTCCTTGAGAGAATTTTCGCTGAACGGCGATTTGAGTCCTGCGCTCTCGATTAATTCGCCGAGAGATATACCGCCTGTTTTCTTAAGAAAATCAACATACTTTTCAAGTGCATCCTCAAAATCAGTTCTTGAAAGTCCGAGGAAACCAAGTGCAACGCACTGTGCTATACAGTAGTCGATATAATAGAACGGACTTTCGTAGATATGCATCTGATACTGCCAACGTGTACCGAGTTCAAGATAAGGAATATCCTCAAAAGAAATATATGGTCTGTATTTCTTTTCAAGTTTCAGATATTCCGCTTTACGTTCATCGGGTATAAGGTCGGGATTTTCATAAACGATATGCTGGAATTCATCAACAATTGTTCCGTAAGGAATGAATGAAAGTGCATCAACGATATGCTTATATCTGTATTTATCCGACTTTTCGCCGAAGAAATCGTCCATGTACTTATGGCAAAGAAATTCCATGCTCATACTGTGGCACTCGTGAGTTTCCATACCCGTCGGATAGTCGGGCTCGGCGAACTTAAACATATAATCAGCAGCCAAAGCATGACCGAATTCGTGGGTGATAACGTCAATGTCGCCGCTTGTACCGTTGAAGTTTGCAAGGATAAACGGCTGCTTGTATTTTGCGAATGTGGTGCAGTATCCGCCGCCGAATTTGCCGTCACGGGCTTCAACATCAAAGGCTTCCGCATCTAACATTCTTTGCATAAAATCCCCGATTTCGGGCTTCATATCGTGATACATTTTGAGTGCATTTTTGAAAATATCTTCCGTACCGATAACAGGTCGGGGCATTTCGCCCGTAACACTGATTGCATCGTCATAATACATTATCTTATCAAGACCAAGACGGTTGCGGATTCTCTCTTTTAACTCTGCAACGGCAGGAACGATATCGGTTTCAACACTCTTTCTGAATGCAGCAACCATTTTTTCATCATAGTCTACCCTGCCCATACGGTAATAGCCGAGCTCAACGAAGTTTTTATAGCCGAGCTTGCGTGCGATTTGGGTGCGGATTTTAACAAGACCGTCAAAGATTTCGTCAAATGTATCGGCATTCGCTTCCATTGTTTTGCCGATAGCCTCTGCAGCTTTCTTTCTCACTTCACGGCTGTCATCTTCAAGCTTACCCCTCAAAACGGAGAGAGGCATTTTTTTGCCCTCAAACTCAAATGCAAGCTCACCCATGAACTTCGAGTATTTTGTAACAAGTGCGTTTTCAGCCTGCAAATCCTCGATAACTTCGGGTGAGAAGGTTTTGAGTGACATCTCAAATCCCTTGAAAACTCTGGGATTTATGAGCTTTTCGGCATCTGCTCTGTAAGGTGAATCGAGCATCGCCTTTTTATATTCATTCTCAATTTCGGAGAAAAGCGGCATTGCGTTATCGTAATAATCCATCTCCGCATTATAGAATTCATCCCTTGTGTTGAGGGTGAATCGGCAGTTTGCAAGTGAACAAGCAGTTTCAGCCTCTTCGCTGATTTTGTTGAACTCATCTCTTGCGTTTTTTAAATCTTCCGCACCTTTTGCACTTTTTATTTTTTCGATTATCCTTTCTGCTTGTTCTTTTAATTCTTCAACCGTAATTCTCTTATACGGCATCTCGGAAACTTTCATTATATCTCCCCTTTTGCTAATGTTTAACAGTTATAGTATACTATGGAAAGGGTGAGAAATACAACAATAATTTTGATGTTCAGTGAAAGTATGTAAGATTTAAAATTCAAAAAATCTTTCTGAACAAGGAAAACTTTTCATTTTATTTGCATTTTGTTGTTCTCTTCCCATCATCTGCACCGTGATTATATAAACTCTTTTTGACAATTCATATACCTCTCTTTTGACATAAGTTTGACAAATTAAAAAAATGAAAATGAGCAGGATTCCTCCTGCTCAAAATTCAATAAGAAAATCAATCATTTAATATAATACTACCGTAAATTTTGCCCCGCCGTTTTTTGCATCGGTCACGGATATTTCGCCGCTACAGAGGGTCAGAATATTTTTAACGAGAGCAAGTCCCAAGCCGTTGCCTTCGGATTTGTGCGAATTGTCGCTCTGATAGAACTTGTTGAAAATATGCTTCTTTTCTTCGTCGCTTATTCCGCAGCCTTCGTCTTCTATGGTGAAGGTTATTTTGTTATCTGTTCTTTCCAGCTTCATTCTTATCAAGCCGTTTTCGGGGCTGAATTTTATAGCATTGTCAAGAAGATTGTTCCACACATGGAACATCAGGCTTTCATCGCCCGTATATTCAACCTCATCCAGATCAACATCAAAGTCAATTTCTTTTGCACTCCATTTCGGTTCAAGAAGAACGATTGACTGCCTTATCTGCTCATCAAGACGGTAGGTTGTTTTCTTTGCCTGAATAGCCTTGTTATCAACCTTTGAAAGCAGAAGAATGTTGCTGACAAGCTCTGAAAGGCGCTTTGTGTTGAAAAGTATCTTTTCGATATATTCGTTTTCAACCTCGTCAATGTTTTCGGTATTCTGCAAAAGCGTTGCATAGCCGTCAATCGCAGTTATCGGTGTTTTGATTTCGTGGGAAACATTTGAAACAAAGTCAGTCTGCAGTGTTTCGGTTGCACCAAGCTCTTTGACCATAAGATTGAAATTTGTATAAATATCCTGAATTGCCTCAAGCTTGCTTTCGGTTTCAATCTGTGTTTCAAAATCACCTTCAGCGACCTTGTTCATTGCAGAGCTTAAATTTGTCAGAGGAGTAATAAGTCTTTTTGAAATAAATGACATAACAATTCCGCCGACGATTATGCTTACAAACACAATCCATATCAGATTAGGAATGCTTATCTGAACATCAAAATAATACTTTGCAATATATGCAAGCGAAAGCTCCAGCGGAATGGTTACACCGAAGCCGATGATGACCGAAGTGATAAAATATCTCCACAGCTTTTTTGAATTCGGATTCTTTTTCATTTCTTCTCCACCTTATAGCCGACACCTCTCATGGTGACTATTCTGAAATCGGTGTTATCCTTGAAGCGGTCACGCAGTCTGCCGATATGAACGTCAACCGTATGAGTATCGCTCACGGCATCATAGCCCCATATCTCGTCCATCATCTGCTGACGGGTAAAGATTTTGCCGGGATAGGATGCCATTTTATATAGAAGCATAAACTCCTTCTGCGGCAGAATCATACTTTCTCCGTTGCAGGTTACTGTTAATGAATCGCATTCCATAACGGTTGAGCCGATGGTCAATTTTCGTTCATTCATAACCTGCGCTCTGCGGAGCAGAGCACCCACACGAAGCACCATTTCATTGACATTTACGGGCTTGACCATATAATCATCCATACCCGAAAGGAAGCCGAGCCGCATATCGTCAAAGGCATCCTTTGCGGTAATTGTAAGAACGGGTATGTTGTTGTCCGCTTCACGCAGAGAATTAACAAGCTCGTAGCCGTCCATAACAGGCATCATTATATCGGAAATTATGAGGTCAAAATATGTGTTATCCATGGCATCGAGTGCTTCTTTTCCGTTGGACACACCCGTTACCGAATATCCGTTTTTTAAAAGAACGTGTGTAAAAAGCTCACGAAGCTCAATATCATCTTCTGCAATAAGTATTTTAAACATCTGCAACACCTCACGGTTATATTTTACAGTCAATATGTGAATAAATCAAGAGAGTGCAAAACGGACAGCACCATTGTTACGGAACTGCCCGTTCAGCGGTTCTGCGGAGGAACCATATATGAAAAAACTTGGAGGAGATTAGAAACATCTGAAAATAAAATAGCAAACGGGAACAACGAAAAGTGTACTGTCAAAGCGGTCAAGCACTCCACCGTGACCGGGCAGGAAATTGCCGAAATCCTTGATTTTGCAATCACGTTTTATGTATGAAAGGAACAAATCTCCGAGCAAGCCAAAAAATGAACCCAAAAATCCGATAACAATAAAAGCAATCCAAGGCACATCGGTTTTGCAGAAATGAAGGATAATTCCGTAAATGAGCATACCGAGTATTCCGCCCGCAACTCCGCCGAATGCACCTTCAACACTCTTTTTCGGGCTGATTGACGGAGCAAGTTTGTGTTTGCCGAATTTTGAGCCGATGAAATATGCTCCCGCATCAGCACACCAAGCGGATATAAACGGAATCAGAACAAGATTTCTTCCGTTTTCAAGGTTCATCATCGGGACAAGAAGCGATATGAAGAACGGAAAAACATAAGCACCGAAGAATGATGCAAAGATTGCGCTTGTGCCGCTTTTTTTCTTTGAAGATATTTCAGCAAAAAACAGAATGAACACAAAAATAAACATCATTGCAATAAATATATATATATCCGCTTCGTAATATATAAGCCACGGAACCATCATCGCCTGAATGATGCAGAACGCACACATCAATTTGTTTTTAACAAGTCCTGTGTTACACACAAGCTCTTTTGCCATAAAGAAACAAGCGATTGTTTCAAGAATTCCCGTTGCCCATATAGGCTGTTTTAACAGCACAAAAAGGCACACGCTTATCCCCACAACCGCAACGGCAAGCCGTGTGCCGAGCGACTGAAATTTCGTTTTTGATTTTCCCATTTTAAATTCCTCATTTTTTAGCTTTTATTACAGCTTTTATTCTGTGAATTCCGTAAAGCACGGTTGAAATAACCATAGCTGCTATTGAAATTATAATAAGTGTATTCGCAAGCCATAGCGGAATATTTGTGAAAAACAGTAAAATGAGCATCACTGCATAAAGGATAACTGTGCAGGCTTTGCCGTACCATAAAGCACTGTTGATTTTTGCGGAATATTTTGTTTCCATTATTGCAGTTACCGCCATAAAGATTTCTTTCACAATAAGAACAATAAGTGCAGGCAGCATAAGCTCATATTTAGTGAGCAGGCAATACATCATTGCCGCTTGGGTAAGTTTGTCTGCAACAGGGTCAAGCACCTTGCCGATATCCGTTACCATATTGAAACGGCGTGCAATTTTGCCGTCAAGAACATCCGTAAAGCCCGATACGGCAACGAGAATTGCAGTCAACAAACCGCTTTCCTTTTCGCAATATGCCCATATGATAAACGGAATAAGTATCAGACGCAGGTAGCTTATCAGATTCGGAACAGAGAAAAAGTCTTTTGCTTTCAGCCTGATGTTCATTAATATCGCCTCGATTAAGAATTCAATATATTCATAAACTCTTCGCCCGTAATGGTTTCTTTTTCGTAAAGATACTGTGCCAATTTGTCAAGTTTTTGCTTGTTTTCGGTAAGTATTGCCATTGCCTTGTCATACTGTTTTTTGATAAGTGCAACAACCTGACGGTCGATTTCAGTCTGTGTTTCTGCCGAGCAGGCAAGCGAAGCATCGCCGCCGAGATACTGATTTGTAACCGTTTTAAGGGCGACCATGCCGAATTCGTCGCTCATGCCGTAGCGGGTTATCATCGCCCTTGCAAGCCTTGTAGCCTGCTCGATGTCATTGGCTGCACCCGTTGACACCGAGCCGACCGCAAGCTGCTCTGCAGCCCTGCCTCCCGTATAGGTGGCAATTTTATTTTCAATCTCTTCCTTGCTCATTAAATAATGATTCCCTTCGTCAACCTGCATTGTGTATCCCAATGCACCCGAAGTTCTCGGAACAATCGTTATTTTCTGAACGGGTGCGGAATTTGTCTGCATTGCGGCAACAAGTGCATGACCGATTTCGTGATATGCAACAATCATCTTTTCTTTGTCGGTCAGCAACGAGTTTTTCTTCTGATAGCCCGCAATAACAACCTCTATGCTTTCTTCAAAATCCGCCTGCATAGCTGCTCTGCTGCCTCTGCGTACTGCACGCAAAGCAGCTTCATTAACAATATTTGCAAGCTCTGCACCCGACGCACCCGAAGCCATTCTTGCAACAGCTGAAAAATCAACATTCGGTCCCACACAGATCTTCCTTGCGTGAACCTTGAGAATTTCTTCTCTGCCTTTCAAATCAGGCAGTTCAACGGGAACACGGCGGTCAAATCTGCCGGGTCGTGTCAAAGCAGGGTCAAGGGATTCGGGTCTGTTTGTTGCTGCAAGGATAATAACTCCCGTATTGCCCTCAAATCCATCCATTTCGGTCAGAAGCTGGTTGAGAGTCTGCTCTCTTTCATCGTTGCCGCCGATGTGATTATCACGCTTTTTGCCTATAGCATCAATCTCATCAATAAACACGATACACGGTGCTTTTTCTTTTGCTTGTTTGAAAAGGTCACGCACCTTCGATGCACCCATACCAACAAACATTTCAACAAATTCCGAGCCCGAAATTGAGAAAAACGGAACATTTGCTTCGCCTGCAACAGCCTTTGCAAGCATTGTTTTACCCGTACCCGGAGGTCCGACAAGCAGAATGCCTTTGGGCATTGAAGCACCGATAGCCTTATATTTATCGGGGTTGTGAAGATAGTCAACAACCTCTGTCAGGTTTTCCTTTGCTTCATCTTCGCCTGCAACATCGCTGAATTTTATTCCGCTTGAGGATTTAACATATATCTTTGCGTTGCTCTTGCCCATATTGAACATCATGGAGTTGCCGCCGCCTGCTCTATCCGTGAATTTCTTCATCACAAGCTGACCGAGTCCGACCATAAGAGCCACAGGTAAAATCCAACTCAAAAGTATGCTCAATATCGGCGACATTTCCTGAACTATTTCCGTTGAGAATTTCGCTCCTGCGGTGTAAAGTCTTTGGGTTAAAGCAGGGTCATCCATAAGTCCCGTTTTATAGAAGTTGCCGTTCTTATCGCTGAAAACAATCTGATTATCCTGAACTTCAACCTCGTCAACGTTAAGCTCCGTTGTCATTCGGATAAAAGTACCGTAATCAACCTCTTTAACTCTCATATTGTTGAGAAGCGGCATAACAATCGCATTGAAAAGAATGATTACCGCAAGGAAAATGCCGTAGTAGAACATCATCGGCTTTTTCGGTGTTTTAACTTCGTTCATAAAATACCCCTTTATCACTTTATGCCGTAAGTATAAAACACTTTCTTCAACCAAACTTCAACTGAAGTTCAACAATTGTTGAACTTGAAAATAAGAAATATGCTGTTTCACTAAAAAAGCAGGTAACATCCACAAGGATGTCACCTGCTTGCTTTATACTATATGAAACTGCGCTGTGAATGTATTGACACCGTTTTTGCTTTCGGCAAAGATTTTGCCCGAATGCTCGGTTACGATGCTTTCAGCGATGGAAAGACCGAGACCGTAGCTGTTGTTCATCTGCCTTGTTTTATCTCCTCGGTAAAAGCGTTTGAAGATGTTTTTCAGTTCTTCTTCGGGTATTGTTTCACCTTCATTACTTACTGAAAGTCTGCATTGATTTCTGCCCTGTTTTTTCAGAATCAGCTTTATTTCCGATTTTTCTGATGAGTATTTGTTTGCATTATCAAGAAGAATGTCAACTACCTGTTTTATTTGCTCTGCGTTGCCGTTCATATTGATGTCAGGTTCAATATCGCTTGTGAAATTCTGCTCTTTCTCATAGAACAATGCTTCAAACGGAAGAATTGCATCGGATACGGTTTCGCTCAGATTAAAAACCGCAAACTCTTTTCTGACACTGCCGTTATCGAGCCTTGCAATTTCAAGCATACTTTCAACAAGTCCTCTCATTTGCTTTGACATTGTGAGGATATTATCGGTGAATCTTGCTTTGCTTTCTTCGGAGCTTTCGGATTTCATAAGCTCGGCATTTGTTGTTATGACCGTAAGCGGAGTTTTCAGCTCGTGTGACGCATCGGCAATAAACTGCTTCTGCTTGTTCCAAGCTTCTTCAACCGGTTTAACAGCCCATTTTGCAAGGAAGATACTTATGACAAAGAAAAGCAGCAATGCACTTAATCCGATAATTATACAAGTTCTGTAAAGACTTTCAAGCATATCTGCTTCGGCTGAAACATCGGTAAAAATATAGCTGTTACCCATCGGAGTTCTGTTGCGGAAATAACGCAAAGACGTATCGGGAACAATTCCTGTTTCCTCGTCACGGCTTTCAGCATATTCAAAAAGGGAGTTCAGATATTCTTCATCGGACAAATCAAACATACCGTTATCTTCTGCAATAAATTCTCCGTCAGGGGTGATAAGCAGACTGAAATGCGGTTTCGGGATATGTTCAAATTCTTTTTCGGGTTTATTGTGAGGCTTGGGAGGCATTGCTATATCCCTCATTGCCGAGATGTTTTGCTGTTCGATATTTTTATGCGTGAGTGTGATAACCGTACCAAGAATTATGCCGAGCATAACGGTTACGGTTACCATAAAAATACATATAAACTTTATTCTCAGCTTTTTAAGCATTTATTTAACCTCCAGATGATAACCGAGCCGTCTTATGGCTTCGATGCTTATATCCGAGCCGATGCTGCGAAGCTTTTTGCGGAGAAATCCGATATACACCTCAACGTGGTTTTCAACTGCGTTCGAATCATACCCCCACACTCTTGCGAGCAAAGCTTCCTTTGAAAGATTACGGTCTTTTGACTGCATAAGCAAACGCATAACATCAAATTCCTTTGCGGAAAGACGAACTGATTTCTCGCCGCAGATAAGTTTACCCGACGAAAGGTCAAGTGAGGTGTTCCCAAAAACAAGCTCGTCAACCTGATTTCCCTGACGGCGTAAAAGAGCGTTTATGCAAGCAAGAAGTTCAGCGGTATCAAAAGGTTTTGTAAGATAATAATCTGCACCGCTGTTAAGACCTTTTATTCTGTCCTCAACCTCTGATTTTGCCGTAAGCATAAGAATAGGTGTTGAACACCGTTTTGAACGCACCTGTCTTGCAACCTCATAGCCGTCCATTTTGGGCATCATAACATCAAGTATCAGCAAATCATATATTCCGAGCTCTGCATATTCCTTGCCCGTTTCGCCGTCATAAACCGCTTCAACCTCGAAGCCTTTGCCCTCAAGAAGCGTTTTCAGCGAATCGGCAAGGATTTTTTCATCTTCAATTATAAGTATTTTCATCATTTTCACCTACCCGATTATTATAATATCTCCGTTTGCTGAAATAAAGCTGAAAAAGAATTTGTTTACATTTCTTTTACAATGTTACTCCCGGATTTTCAGTTTGAATTCAGTTTCAGGTGATATGATTACGGCATACAAAAGAGGTGATAAAAATTTGAATCTTCGTCACGAATGGAAGCATTTAATCAATTATGGGGATATGATTGTGCTGCGGAAAAGGCTGAGTGCTGTTATGAAGGCAGATAAAAATGCCGTTGACGGCAGATATTTTATCCGAAGCCTTTATTTTGACACTCCTGCCGATACCGCATTGAGGGAAAAGATTGACGGAATAAGCCGCCGTGAAAAATTCAGAATCAGATACTATAATTTTGACACAACGGTTATTCATCTTGAGAAAAAGAGTAAGACTGCAGGACTTTGCAGCAAAAAAAGTGCGGATTTAACAAAAGAACAGGTTCAAAAAATCATTGACGGTGACATTTGTTGGATGAAGGACTCCGAAGATGAACTCATCCGTGAGCTTTATCAGAAAATGACCGTTCAACAGTTGAAGCCGAAAACAATTGTTGACTATTGGAGAGAACCGTTTGTTTATCCTGCGGGTAATGTGCGGATTACCCTCGATTATGAAATCAAAACGGGTCTTGCTTCAAAAGAATTTTTCAACAAAGACTGTCCGACGGTTCCGATTCCTGATAACCCGATAATCTTAGAGGTCAAATGGGATGAATTTTTGCCAACGGTTATCAGAAATGCAATACAAATCGGCGACAGACGGACTTCGGCATTTTCAAAATACGCAACCTGCAGAATTTATGACTAAAAGGAGATTAATACAATGAATTTTTCAGACATTTTTAAATCAAGCTTTATTGAAAACATTGCAAGCGTAAGTATGCTTGATATGGCAATAGCAATGGCGCTTGCATTTCTTATCGGAATTTTTATTTTCTTTGTTTATAAAAAGACGTTCAGCGGCGTTATGTATTCATCAAGCTTCGGTGTTACACTCGTTGCGCTGACAATGATTACAACCCTTGTTATTCTTGCCGTTACAAGCAACGTTGTTCTTTCACTCGGTATGGTCGGTGCTCTTTCAATTGTCCGTTTCAGAACCGCAATCAAAGAACCGCTTGATATTGCTTTCCTTTTCTGGGCAATCGCAGTCGGCATTGTTCTTGCTGCAGGTATGATTCCTCTTGCAGTTATCGGAAGTATTGTTATCGGCGTTGTTCTGCTTGTTTTTGTCAACAGAAAATCACACTTTAACCCCTATCTTATAGTTATAAACTGCGATTCACACGCAAGTGAAGAAGAAGCGAAGAAATATCTTAAGGATAAAGTTAACAAGTGCACGGTGAAGAGCAAAACTGCACAGAGCGGCTCTGTTGAGCTGACTCTTGAAATCCGTCTTAAAGATGATAACACCGATTTTATCAACGAACTTTCTGCTATGAACGGCATCAACAGTGCAGTTCTTGTAAGCTATAACGGCGATTACATGGGTTGAGGTGAGCAATATGTCAACCCATAAGCATATTGATAAAATCTGCTGCGTTGCCGTTGCATTGGCTCTTGTTATAACCGTTTTATTTATGAACGGAAAGTCGCTCGGAATTGTTTCCGCAGGCAAATCAATGGGTTATGAAAACCGCCTTTTTGCAACAGACAGAGTTCATACCATTGACATTGTTATGAACGATTGGGAAGGGTTTATCGAAACCTGCGAAAACGAAGAATATTCAATGTGTTCCGTTGTTATTGATGGTGAAAACTATTCCAACATCGGCATAAGAGCAAAGGGAAACACCTCACTCAGCAATGTTTCGCAGATGAACAGCGACAGATACAGCTTCAAGCTTGAATTTGACCAATACGACAACACAAAAAGCTACTACGGACTTGATAAAATAAGCCTTAATAACATCATTCAGGATAACACCTTTATGAAGGATTATCTTGTTTACAGAATGATGGGTGAATTCGGTGTTGCCGCACCGCTTTGCAGCTATGTTTATATCACCGTCAACGGTGAGGATTTCGGACTTTATCTTGCTGTTGAATCAATAGAAGAATCGTTCCTGCAAAGAAATTACGGCAACGATTACGGCGAGCTTTATAAACCTGACAGTATGAGCTTCGGCGGAGGCAGAGGAAACGGAAAAGATTTTGATTTTTCTGTATTTGAAAACGAAAACGGCGAATCTGATTCCACGCAATTTGAAAATTCAACGCCTGCACCTCCCGAAGGCTTTGGCGGCAGAGGTCAAAGACCGTTTGATAACGGCGAAAATCTTTTTGAAAACGGTGAAATGCCGGACTTTTCACAGATGCCGGATATGTCACAAATCCCTGAAATGCCCGAAAACTTTGAGGGCAGAGATTTTGCTGACAGAGGCGAAAAAGGCGGTATGGGCGGTAAAGGCAGCGATGACGTTAAACTCAAATATATTGATGATACGTTTGAAAGCTATTCAAATATCTTTGATAACGCCAAAACAGATATAACCGATGCCGATAAAACCCGTCTGATTGAATCGCTGAAAGCTCTTTCTAACGGTGAAAACATTGAATCTGTTGTTGATATTGAGCAGGTCATAAAATATTTTGTTGTCCATAATTTTGTGGTCAACGGTGACAGTTATACGGGCAGTATGATTCACAACTATTATCTCTATGAGAAAGACGGCGTTATGTCTATGCTTCCGTGGGATTATAACCTTGCGTTTGGAACGTTTCAGTCATCCGATGCAACAAGTGCGGTCAATTCCGCAATAGATTCTCCCGTTTCGGGCGGCGATATCAGCGACAGACCGATGATTGCGTGGATATTTGAAAATGAAGAATACACAAATCTTTATCACGAATATTTCTCACAGTTCATAAGTGAATATTTCGACAGCGGTGAATTTGAAAAAGAGATTGACGCCGTAACGGAAATAATTTCACCCTATGTTGAAAAAGACCCCACGAAGTTTTGCGATTATGACAGCTTCGTGCTCGGCGCATCAACCTTGAAAAAGTTCTGTATGCTCAGGGCTGAAAGCGTAAGCGGACAGCTTTGCGGAACGATTTCCTCCTCAAACCCCTCAGGTTCTCTCTCCTCTATGGTTGATGCGTCGGGTATTAATATATCGGATATGGGAACGATGTCGATGGGCGGCAGAGGCGGTATGCCCGGAGGTGAAAGACCACAGAAAAATCCAAACCGACAAACCGAAACAACAGAACCTGCCGAGGAAACAACAAGCATTCCGAACGAAGATGTTCCAACAACTCAACCTCAACCTCCCGAAACAAACGGAGATTTTCCTGAATTCAACGGTGAGTTGTCTCCAAATTTCAACGGTCAGATGCCGCCGATGAACGGCGAAATGCCAAACTTCAACAGCGAATTTCCTGCACCTCCGCCAAACAATGTTAACTCTTTCGTCAACGCCAGTATGCTGTCGATGAGCAACTGAACTTCAAAAAGGCTGTTGCATTTTGCACAGAACGAAAAGCAAAAGTAAAAGAGAATTAAAAAAGATCAGATTATCAAAGACCCATTCTGTTGCTCACATTACAAAACCCATAGACTTGATCTCCATATTTTCACATACTGTGAGGCAGGGAAAAACTCCCTGCCTCTTTGATATTACTGTGCTTTTATCTGCCGGAATGTATCCTCCACCACTTCATCCATATCAAAAAACATTGTTCTGCTGTCCGCATCAAAATAACCGGTTACTTTATAACGCTGATCCGGTTTGCATTTTTCAGGCAACATCGCTTTAATCGGTTCTACTAAATTTTTGTTTCCGGTGCTTAATGTATTGATTTGCTCAGCTCTCGGCTTTGAAAACGGAACAGATTTACTTTCATTACTCTTACATGCACGAATAGCAAAAACTCTGTTTTCCGGAGAAATACAGTATTGCACATTTGCGGGATAATTCATATCCTCCAACACTTTCTTTGAAAAAGTGATTGTAGCACGATTTATATACAAATCCGGAGTAGAGTTCACATTGATGTCAATAAGTTCATAGTTAATATTTTTAAAATCTTTCATAAATAATTGTCCTTTCTTATTCTTTAAATTTCGTCCATTTCATTGATAGATTTAATAATGTTTAAAAACTGTTTACGCTCATCCGAAGTCCAAGCCGTATCAAGCAAAAAATATCCGCGAAGCACACCGGATTTTACCTTTGCCACAACAAACTTCTTTTCAAATGCTTTAGGCGGTTTTTTTCTGTTCCACCTTCCTTCAGAAAGAAGCTCCTGAGTTTTGTTCCAATCCTCTCGCTTTATAATAGCAGGATGGTTGTTTTCCCAATGCCATTGCGGCAACACATCACGATTTTTAACCGTTTTATGAGAAAGATAATCTTTGGAATATGTTTTTTGATACAACACATCACCACAATATTTTTCATTTGAAAGAATGCTGCGAATAGTTCCGCTTTTCCAACACTCCATTCCTTTAGGTGAGCGTATTTTTTGTTCTGTGAGCGAATCCGCTATTGCTTGCGGAGATGCTCCCTCAAGAAAACTATCGTAGATATAACGGACAATTTCAGCTTCGGCAGGCTCTATTTTTATTCGTCCCGAGTAATCACGGTAATATCCGATAGTATTTTTTACTGTAAATTTATATAATCCCTCTTGCATCCGATAACGAATACCTTCTTTAATCGCAATGCTTTTCTGCTGACTTTCAAGTTCAGCAAGAGCTGAAAGAATTGAGATTATTAATTTATTTCCGCTATCGCTGGTATTGATGCCTTCCGATTCAAAATTAACAGCTACGGGTGGATTGAGGTTATCCAAAACACGCAAAGTGCTTAGTATATCAACAATGTTACGGCCAAATCGACTTATACTCTTGGTGAGAATCAAATCAATTTTTCCGGCTTTTGCATTCTCAATCATCTCCTGAAATCCGATTCGCTTATTCAGAGATGTGCCTGAAATGCCTTCATCTGTGTAGATTTTAACTAAACTGTAATTCGGATTGCTCTCGATAACAGACTTAAAATGCTGTATCTGCATTTCAAAACTGCCTACCTGTGCTTCTTCTGCAGTACTGACACGGCAATAAGCAGCTACGCGGATTTGCGGAGAGTTTTCATAAGCATACAGTTTTTTCTCAGGCATTATAATTGTAACTTTGCGTTCACCGTTACGGTTTTTGGCAATCGTGTCTCTGATGCGTTTCTTTTCTTCTTCACGAAAAGTATTTTTTTCATTTTTCTGTCGTGCTTGCTCAATTCGTTCAGCATCTAATTTTTTCGCCATTTATCCTGACC
The DNA here is from genome assembly GCA_045531035.1 of Acutalibacteraceae bacterium. GTDB lineage: Bacteria > Bacillota > Clostridia > Oscillospirales > Acutalibacteraceae > CAG-177. Next base: position 22,427 of record JAZSDF010000031.1, read on the forward strand.
CATTGAGTGCGAGTTTTGTGATCAATAAACACGCACCTCCTTCTCTTATTTTTTGCACCATTATCACCTCCAATCTGCCGAAAAATCTATATTAACCGCTGTTGGCTTGGAGAAAGCAGCAGTTAACATAAAATATAATAATCTCCTAAATTATTTGTTCAAGGAATTTTTAAAAACTTCACATTATGAAAGCTTTCATTCATGTTTGCTATTGTTTGGGGAGTTGATTAAATATAGCAAAATTTCAAAAGCGCCTTGACTGTGTCACGATACCGTGATATAATGCTGTTGAAAGGAATGATTTGATGCCTGTATTATCAAGATTTTACGGAATAATAATAAGAATGTACTTTCAGCAGAGCGAGCATAATCCGCCGCATATTCACGCAATCTACGGTGAACACGTCGCTGCTGTTGATATTCAGAACGGAAATGTGCTTGAAGGTTATCTGCCCGCCAAAGCTCTTGAAATGGTCAGAGAGTGGATTTCGATTCACAAAGATGACTTAGCAAAAATTTGGGACACACAGGAATTCAAGCAGCTTTCTCCGTTGGAATAAGGAGGTATCTCTATGTTTCACAAGGTTAAATCCGTTAGTGCTTTGCCCGAATTCAAACTCAGCGTTCAGTTTTCAGAAGGTGTAACAAAAATTTATGATGTCTCTCCCCTGTTTGACAAGTGGTCTATGTTTGCTCTGCTAAAAGATAACCCCGAATTGTTTTATACCGTTGAGGTTGATGTCGGCGGTTACGGAATTATCTGGGGTGACGAAGCGGACATTTCCTGCGATGAACTGTGGGCAAACGGTGAAGTTATTGAAACACCCTTTGACGGGCTTATGTCATTCGGCGATGCAACAACTCTGTGGGGTCTTAACGAGAGCACTCTCCGCAAAGCTATTGCATACGGAAAGCTTGTAAACGGAGTTGATGTTTGCAAATTCGGCAAGCAATGGGTTGTTTCAATGGCGGCGATGATAAGAGAATACGGCAATCCGAAAATGTAATAGGATACAAAGAAACCCGGAGTGCATCTGCATTCCGGGTTTTATGTGATTTAAAGCAAGGATATAGTTGCGCACTTTTTATATATCAGGCTTTTTTATTTATAATCTAAATCAAGTTTTGTAATCGAGAAAACGCCAAAATTATTCGTTTGCATTTTCCTTTTCAGCTTCCTGCTTTTTCTGTTCCGCCAGCCACTTTTCATATTCTTCACGCTGACGACGGGCATGAAACCTTCCAAGTGCGGCAGCCATTCTTTTTTTAGCCAATGCTTTTACTTCTTCGTCATCTGTAATATAGTCATCGTATATACTTACGACCGCACCATCAAAATGATATTCTGCAACTTTTATATCCCCCACCTCCTCCCCCAAAGCTCTGCAAATAAAAAAGTGCGCAGCCGAAGCTACGCACAAAAAACGCATAACTCCTTTTGCTGCGACACAAACTTCCACTATCCTGTAAAGGTATGCGAAAACAGAGCATGCATTTTTATCAAAATAAAAATCCATACCTTTTACAGGAAATATTATTAAGTTCGTGTCGCACGCTTAGTATATCACGGTTTTTGTTGTTTTTCAACACTAAAAAATATATAGTCTGGAACCCAAATTTAAAGCTGTCGGAAAAGCTGTTTTTGCAAGCAAAATCTGACACTTTAATGACACAATTCAGAGTGTATGAATATGAAGTTTTTCTTGACTTTTAGGGTTATCGTATTTTTGAACAAAAGAAAAAGGAGAAAAGCAATTTTAACTTAGTGCTTTTCTCCTAAAAATATGTAGTTTTCATAATTGTCATCCTCATAAATCTTACTCGTGAGTTTCCATACCCGTCGGATAGTCGGGCTCGGCGAACTTAAACATATAATCAGCAGCCAAAGCATGACCGAATTCGTGGGTGATAACGTCGATATCGCCGCTTGTGCCGTTGAAGTTTGCAAGGATAAACGGCTGCTTGTATTTTGCGAAGGTTGTGCAGTATCCGCCGCCGAATTTGCCGTCACGGGCTTCAACATCAAAGGCTTCGGCATCAATCATTCTCTGCATGAAATCGCCGATTTCGGGCTTCATATCGTGATACATTTTGAGTGCGTTCTCAAAGATTGCAGGTGTATCAATGACAGGTCTGGGCATTTCACCCGTAACGCTGATCGCATCGTCATAATACATGATTTTATCTAAGTTTAACCTGTTTCTGATGCGTTCTTTTAGTTCTGCAACGGCAGAAACAATATCCGTTTCAACACTCTTACGGAATGCGGAAACCATCTTTTCATCGTAGTCTACCCTGCCCATTCTGTAATAGCCGAGTTCAACGAAGTTTTTATAGCCGAGTTTGCGTGCGATTTGTGTGCGAATTTTAACAAGACCGTCAAAGATTTCGTCAAATGTATCGGCGTTGGCTTCCATTGTTCTGCCGATAGCCTCTGCGGCTTTTCTGCGGACATCGCGGCTGTCATCCTCTAATTTACCCCTCAACACGGAGAGGGGCATTTTTTCGCCCTCAAACTCAAATGCAAGCTCGCCCATAAACTTTGAGTAGCGTGTGACGAGCGCGTTTTCAGCCTGCAAATCCTCGATAACTTCGGGTGAAAATGTTTTAAGCGAAATCTCAAAGCCCCTGAAAACTCTGGGATTTATGAGCTTTTCGGCTTCGGCTCTGTAGGGTGAATCAAGCATAGCTTTTTTATATTCATTCTCAATCTCGGAGAAAAGCGGCATTGCATTATCGTAATAATCCATCTCCGCATTGTAGAATTCATCCCTTGTGTTGAGGGTAAAACGGCAGTTTGCAAGTGAACAAGCAGTTTCAACTTCTTCACTTATTTTATTGAAATCAGCCCTCGCATTTTTCAAATCTTCTGCACTTTCTGCTTTTTTAATTTTCTCAATTATCTTTTCAGCCTGCTCTTTGAAATCCTCAACAGTAATTCTCTGATACGGCATTTCGGAAACTTTCATAACATTCCCCTTCCGTGAATATTTAACAATAATATTATACTATATGCAAACCAATAAATACAACATAAAAATTCACAAACAAAGCTTGATATTAATGCTGGAAATTTCTTTATACATATGTTATCATATGAACATCATAACAGTTTTCCTCATGTCAGTTATTTCAACACTTTAATTTTACGGAGAAACAGAATGATAAAAAAACTATTTGAGAAACACGAAACCGCTGCATGCATATTGCTGATTGTTCTTTATATTGCAATCAATTCTTTCTGTGTTCAGAACTTCGGAGTTGATGACATAAGAAGTTCGGTTATAAACACCGTTTTTTCAATTTTGCTTATACTGCTTGTAATAAGCCTTAAAAGAGTGTCATATTACGGATTAACCATGGTTTCAGATATGAAAAAATATTTATATTTTCTTCCGCTGGCATTGATATTATCGGTTAATTTGTGGAACGGTATCAATATCAACAACACACCGAAAGAGATTCTTTTTCATATTTTGACAATGCTGAATGTCGGATTTGCTGAAGAAATTATTTTCCGCGGTTTTCTGTTTAAAATGATGGAAAAGGATAATGTCAAGCTTGCAATGGCGATAAGCTCAATCACCTTCGGAATCGGACATATTGTAAATTTATTCAACGGTGCCGATTTGATTCCAACCCTGTTACAAATATGCTACGCAACATCAATCGGATATTTGTTTGTTATTATATTCCACAAAAGCAAATCAATTGTTCTCTGCATAATAGTCCATTCTTTGAACAATGCGTTATCAATATTCAACACCGAAAACAAGCTTTCATTATATGCGGCACCCATATTTCTGATTGTTGTGCCGCTTTGGTATGCATTACATATTAACAAAACTGTAAAAAATGAAACCGACAACATATAAGGAGATATCTGAACATGATAAAAGCGGTTGCCTTAGTTGAAAATACTGCAGCATCGTCCGATTATCGATGCAAACACGGACTTTCGTTATATATTGAAACCCTAAAACATAAAATACTGTTTGATTTGGGCCCTGACGGTCTTTTTGCCGAAAACGCAGAAAAGCTGAATATCGACATAACAAAGGTTGACACCGTTGTGATTTCTCACGGGCATAACGACCATGCAGGTGCACTCAAAAAATTTATGTCTGTCAATTCTCAAGCGAAAATATATATCCGCAAAGAAGCCTTTGAACCTCATTATATAAAGGTTTTCGGCATACCCGTATATATCGGTCTTGACCCCTCTCTTATAAACAGCAGTCAACTTATTTTCACCGACGAAATAACGGTTATAGATGAAGAGCTTACCTTGTTTTCAAACGTGAAACCACATAATTTCGATTCTGAGTCGGCAAATAAACTGTTCGTTAAAAAACAAGGTTGCTTTATTCGGGATAATTTTAATCACGAACAAAATCTGATCATTAAATCGGGCGGGAAAAAAGCGATTGTGACAGGATGCTCTCATTCGGGAATAGTAAATATACTGAACAAGGCTGAAACGATATGTCCTTTAAAAACGTACACCGTAATCGGAGGATTTCATCTTTATAATCCCCCGACAAAAAAATATGAAAGCGACATTCTGATTGACGGTACGGCAGATAAGCTCAAAGAAAAAAGCGGAACATTATACACCTGCCATTGCACTGGAATCAAGGCATACAAAAGAATGAAAAAGACCCTTGAAGACAGACTGCATTATCTGTCAACCGGGTCGGAGGTTTTTTTATGAACATCACAGGTGCAATTTTTGATTTCGACGGAACTCTTTTCGATTCCATGCACATATGGAAAGGTATAAAATACAAATACTTCGATTATATCGGTCTTCATCTTACGAAAAAAGATGCAGAAGCCTTCAACGGGCTTCATCTTCGTGAATCCCTTATTCTCGCAAAGGAAAGATTTGACCTTGAAGAGTCTTACGAAGAATTGTTTTTCAGTTTCTTTGACTACCTTAAGGAAAGATATCTCAATGAAGCGATGCCAAAAAACGACATAATCGGTTTTCTTGAAAAGCTTGAAGCAAAGGGAGTTAAGATGGGTATAGCCACAGCAACGGGCGAGCCTGCACTCGAAGCCGTGCTCAAAAAATTCGGCATGCTCAAATATTTCTCGGTCATCTATTCCACCTATACCGTCGGTGCTTCCAAAACCGAACCAAAAGTATACGATGTTGTGCTTAAAGAAATCGGCACAGATAAAGAAACAACCTGGGTTTTTGAGGATGCACTCTATGCCGCAAAAACAGTGAAAGCCAACGGATATAATCTTGTCGGCATTTTTGACGAAAGTGAAGAAAACACCGATGAACTTGAAAAGATTGCAGATATTTATATACACAACTATGAAGAAATTGAGCTCTGAAAAACGGGATACCGACCGAGTTTGGTTGGTATCCCGTTTATTTTATTATGCTTCAATTTTATGGAAAATCTTCTTGCCCTTCTTTACAACGATGGGTTTTTCCTTAAGAGAGTCCTTTGAAAAGCTCATTGCGAAATCCGTTACCTTTGCATCGTCAACGGAAATACCGCCCTGCTGAACGAGTCTTCTGCCCTCGCCTCTTGACTTTGTGATTTCAGCCTTCATGAGGATATCGAGAATATCGATTGAACCGTCTGTGAAATCTTCGTCTGCAAGAGTTGTTGAAGGCATGTTGTCAAGGTCTGCGGCGCCGCTGAAAATAGCCTTTGCAGCAGCCTGAGCCTTTGCTGCCTCTTCTTCACCGTGAACAAGCTTTGTGAGTTCAAAAGCAAGGATTTCCTTGGCTGTGTTGAGCTGACTGCCTTCCCATGAATCCATGGCATCAATTTCTTCAAGAGGAAGGAATGTGAGCATACGGATGCACTTGAGAACATCATTATCGCCCACGTTACGCCAATACTGATAGAACTCATAGGGAGAAGTCTTTTCGGGGTCAAGCCATACTGCGCCTGAAGCTGTTTTACCCATCTTCTTACCCTCGGAGTTAAGGAGAAGAGTGATTGTCATTGCATAAGCATCCTTGCCGAGCTTTTTACGGATAAGCTCTGTGCCGCCGAGCATATTTGACCATTGATCATCGCCGCCAAACTGCATATTGCAGCCGTATTCCTTGTAGAGATGATAGAAATCGTAGCTCTGCATAATCATATAATTGAATTCGAGGAACGAAAGTCCCTTTTCCATTCTCTGCTTATAACATTCCGCACGAAGCATGTTGTTAACGGAGAAGCAAGCACCAACCTCACGGAGAACATCAACATAGTTGAGGTCAAGAAGCCAGTCAGCATTATTGATAAGCATAGCCTTGCCGTCGCTGAAGTCGATGAAACGGCTCATCTGCTTCTTGAAGCAGTCAACATTGTGCTGAATTGTTTCCTTGGTAAGAACCTGACGAAGGTCGCTTCTGCCTGATGGGTCGCCGATCATGCCTGTGCCGCCGCCGAGAAGAGCAATGGGCTTGTTGCCTGCCATCTGAAGTCTTTTCATGAGGCAAAGAGCCATAAAGTGACCTACATGAAGGCTGTCAGCTGTCGGGTCAAAACCGATATAGAAAACAGCCTTGCCATTGTTGATAAGCTCTCTTATTTCTTTTTCGTCTGTTACCTGTGCAATAAGTCCTCTTGCAACAAGTTCTTCATAAATCTGCATTTTATTACATCCTTTCGGTATTATTTACAATATTATAAAAATATACATTATTATGTTATGTTTTGTCAAGACCTTCAACCGCTTTGAACCATTCCTGCGCAATAATCATATGACCTGCAATGCTCGGATGAGTGCCGTCCCAAACAAAATATTCGATTCTCGACCTTTCAGCGTTTTCCTTAATTTTATCATAAAGCGGAACAAAGATGCAATCAAACTCTTCTGCAAGTTTTTTTGTTGCTGCTCTTATTCTGATATTCGCCGCATCACGGTATGCAACGGAATCCTCGGGGTCATTGCTGTCGGGTCTTTTAAAAGGAACTTCAACGCCATCGGGATGAGGCGAGTTTTTATAGGAATAATCCGATTTATCAAGAGGGAAATAAAAAGGCTCGCAAACAATAATTGTGATATCGCCAAGTTCATTTCTTGTTTTTTTAAGAATTGCACGAAGATTTGTTTCATGACGGTTTGCTGCTTCATCGGGAGAAATTTTGGCAAAATATCCGTAACCGCCGTCATTGACACCGACAAGTATGCTGAGTATTGTCGGTTTGTTATCAATAACATCCGCCTGCCATTTTTCAAGAAGACCCTCGGCATTTTCACCCGAATAGCCCTTGTTGATAAACTTCGGCATATTTTCGGCATTTTCAAGTGCAAGCTTTGAAGCAACAATATACTGATAACCGTGACCCATAATATGGTTACAATCCATGCTTTTGCCTCGGTTTCCGTCGGTTATGGAGTCGCCTGAAAAAAGCACAACCTCATTTTTACCAAGCTTCATATTATTTCAGCTCCTTCAAAATCTCATATGAATTCTTTGCATCGGATTCAAAATCCTGAACCTCTGCTTCAATTGAGCAATATTTAACTCCGATTTTCTTCAACACATTGATGAAATCTGCCTGGCTGAATTCATCGCTTGTGGCAGGATAAATTCTCTTGCGTCCGAGTGAAGGGTCGGGGGCGGGATTTGAAGTGTGAGCATGAACAATCCAGCCATTATATTCAAGGAGACTCTCCATGCTTTCGTTCTGCACATACATATGTGCAACATCGGCAAGCACCTTAACATAGGGAGAATCAACCGCCTTTGCAACCTCAACGCCGTCGGTAACGGTGTTTATTGCATTGCACTCTTCGGGGCGGAGAGGTTCAATGGCGATAATCATATTGTATTTTTCTGCAAAGGGCACAACATGATTTTTAAGAAAATCAATTATTTCTGCCCTGCCCTCTTCAAGGCTCATTCCGTCGGGAATTCTTCTTGCACCCGAAGAACCGAAAACAAGATATTCAAGTCCGAGATAAGATGCATTTTCAAAAAGCTTTTCAAGATACGCATCAATCTCGGCATAATTTTTCTCTTCGCCGACAACACGCAAGCCTATAAAACAGTTTGCCGCAACGACGGGCAAACCCGTCTTTTTCATTTCGTCAAGATATTCCTTGTCTTTTCTTGCAATTTCCTGACAGTGACCTTCGGCATAATCATAACCGAGCGCCTTTATATACTTCATTTTTTCAATATCCGTTCCGACGCATACTCCGAATTTCATGCCATTACTCCTTTGCGTTCAAAAGCATTTCTTTTGCTGTTTCTATCTGCAAAGCGGTAAGATTTCCGCCTGCGGTTATCCTTGCAATTTCGGCAGCCCTGCCGTCAAAATCAAGGGTATCTATCTTCGTATAAGTTTTTTCTTCGTAAGCGGTCTTGCTGATTTTCATATGCTTATCAGCTTGCGCGGCTATTCGTGCAAGATGAGTTACGCAGATAACCTGTCTGCCCTTTGAAACCTCATAAAGTTTGAGGGCGATTTTCTCTGCCGCAGAGCCGCTGACACCCGTATCAATTTCGTCAAATATGAGAGTTGAGATACTATCCTTATCGGAAAGAACATTCTTTATTGCAAGCATGATTCTCGAAAGTTCGCCGCCCGAAGCAATTTTTGCTATTGCTTTGGGTTCCTGACCGGGGTTTGCGCTGATAAGGAATTCTATCGCATCGGCACCCTTTGAAGTGAGTGCGGTCGCTTTTCTGTCAACGACAAAAGTTACCTTCGGCATATCGAGAAATTCAAGCTCGGCCTTTACCTGCTTTTCAAATTCTCTTGCCGCAGTCATCCGGCTTTCCGTCAGAAGTGCGGAAAGTTTTTTTATTTTATCGGAAAGAGCAAACAGACGCTCTTCAAGCCCCGATATTCTTTCGTCCGAAACTTCAATTGCATTTCTTTCTTCAACAGCTTTTTCAAGGCACTCAAGAATATCGCTCTCATTCTGCCCGTATTTCATTGACATTCTGTAAATAAAATCAAGTCTTTCGTTGATTTCCGTAAGACGCTCGGGACTGAAATCAAAGCTGTTAACAAGCTCCCTCACCTGAGCGGAAATATCGGAAAGCTCATATGTTAAGGCACGCATATTTTTGGCAGTATCTTTTGCACCTTCATAGAATTTCGAAGCGGTATCAAGCTCATGGGCACAATCCTCCGCACCCGTCATAAGACCGTTGTCGGAACTGAGTGCGGCATAAGCCTTTTCAAGCGATTTTATAACTCTTCCGCTGTTTTGCAGAAGCTCTTTTTCCTTTGAAAGCTCTTCACGTTCACCTATGCGTATATTGGCATCGGTTATTTCATTTATCTGAAAATTAAGATAATCAAGTCTTGCTGCCTTTTCATCCCTTGTGTCATAAAGCAAATCAAGCTCTTTTTTAACGGAAACAAGCTCGGTGAATACCTTTCTGTATTCATTTCTCAAATCCTGATTTTCGGCAAGAAGGTCAATGAACCCGCAATGCTTGTCGGGAGATAAAAGAGCCTGACTGTCGTGCTGGCCGTGAATATTTATAAGACCCGAACCGATTTCCTTAAGCGCGGAAACAGTTACGGGGCAGCCGTTTATACGGCATGAGTTTTTACCCGAAAGACTGAGTGAACGGCTGAGAACAAGAGTTTTATCGGGCATTTTTTCAATACCCATTTCATCGAGAACCTTCTCCGTTTCGTCATTTATATCGGAAAATGTTGCAAAAACCTTCGCACTTTCCGAACCTGAACGGATAAGTTCCCTTGATGTTCTTTCACCGAGAACCGCATTGATTGAGTCAATAACGATAGACTTACCCGCACCCGTTTCGCCCGTCATGACGTTCAGACCCGAGTCAAATTCAATCTCCGCACTTTCGATTACGGCTATATTTTCGATTTTTAAACCGACTAACATATAATTTTTCTGTTCCCTTCAAAAATCAGCTGAGCAAATCCGCAATTGCATCCTTCATGCTTTCAGCAAGCTCGGGTGTTCTGCAAAGAGCAAAAATCGTATCATCGCCCGCAAGAGTACCCACAAGGCCGTCCCAATGCATGGAGTCAAGTGCCGCACAGGCAGCCTGAGCCATACCGGTGTAGCATTTTATAACAAGTGTATTTCCGGCATAGTCGGCAGAAATAACCGAATGACTGAAAATGCTTCTGTATTTTCCGAGAAGCTCACCCGATTCACCGTTATCAACCGCATAACGGCTTCTTCCCATTTCATCAACCTTTTTGATAAGACGCAAATCCTTGATATCTCTTGAAATGGTTGCCTGAGTTGTGTCAAAGCCCTCCTTACGGAGCATTTCAAGAAGATCGGTCTGGGTAGAAAGGCAGTTTTCTTCGATTAATCTGATTATCGCTTCGTGTCTTTTCTTTTTCACTTTTTTCATCCTTTCGCTGTGAAGACGAATTATCGCCTCTGAGCTAATTTTTTATATAAGATGTCGATAAAGTTATCCGACTTGATTCTGATAAAATCCGCCGTCAATCCGGCTCTTGAAATTTCCGCACGGCATCCCGTCGGAATAACAACAGGCTCTGCACCGTCGTTCGAAATGCACAGAGGACTGTCCTCCGCAGATGCCACGGTTATAACTGCATCGGGTCTGAAAATCAGAGAACGGTCAACAAGAGAATGAGGACAAAGCGGGGTTAAAAGTATGCTTTCAAGCTCGGGATCAACAATAGGTCCGCCCGCCGAAAGCGAATATGCGGTTGAACCTGTAGGAGTTGAAACAAGCACACCGTCACAGAGATAACTGTTGAATTTCTTACCGTCAAGGGCAACATCAATCGCAGTCATTCTCTGCTTTTCCTCGTTTGTCACAAGGCAATCATTGACACAATATCCTTTATCGGTCACATTGCCGTTTTCGTCAATAATCTTCGTTTTGAGCAAAAGCCTTTTGTCGAGGGTGTAATCTCCGTCAATCAGCCTTGACAGAAGATTAAGCTCGTTGTCCTCAAGACCCGCCATAAATGCAAGTCTGCCCGCATTGATTCCGAGGATAGGCTTTTTAGCGTTGACAGCAAGCTTTGCGGCGTGGATTATCGAGCCGTCGCCGCCTATTGCAATCACCGCATCGCACAGGGAAACAGCCTCCTCAATCGGGAGAAAATCCGCACCTGTAAACTCAAATTCTTTTTTATATTCCAAAGGGAAGTAATATTCCGCACCGAGATTATTTAATCTCTCGCATATGCCCGCGGTAACATTGAAAGCTTCCTTTCGGGTTAAATTCGGCATAAGAACAATTCTCATTTTCTTATCCCCTTATTTATCAAGATTTTCGTGTGAACGCTCAACAAGTTCGGAAACAGAGCCCTCCCAGAGCATTTCACCGTTTTCGCATTTTTCTATGTACATCAGATATTCTATATTTCCCTCGGGTCCCTTTATAGGTGAAAAATCAACACCGAGAACTTTGAAACCGTTTTCGGCGGCAAACGAGGTTATGTTTCGGACAACATCCTCGTGCACGCTTTTATCACGGACAACACCTTTTTTCCCTATATTTTCCTTACCCGCTTCAAACTGCGGTTTGATAAGGCACACGGAATGACCGCCGTTCTTAAGAAGGGTGTGCATAACGGGAAGAATGAGTTTCAATGATATAAATGAAACATCGACGCTTGCAAAATCAACTTCATCGGGCACCTGCTCACGGGTAACATATCTGAAATTGGTTCTTTCGAGATTCACAACTCTTTCGTCGCATCGGAGTTTCCACGCAAGCTGACCGTAGCCTACATCTATTGCATAGACCTTTCTTGCACCGTTTGTGAGCATACAGTCGGTAAATCCGCCCGTTGATGCACCGATATCCATACATACGCATCCGCTAAGGTCAAGACCGAAGCTTTTTACTGCCTTATCAAGCTTCAGACCTCCTCGGCTGACAAAGGGATTGACAGCACCCCTGACCTCTATAATATCGGTTTCTTTTATATTGACTCCGCCCTTGAGAGCCTTCTGCCCGTTAAGATAAACGCTTCCCGCCATAATCATGGCTTTTGCCTTTTCTCTCGTTTCGGCATATCCTCTTTCAAAAACGGCAACATCAAGCCGCATTTTATCACTCATAGTTAAACCTCTTTTTCGATTACACGCATCATACCGTCGGCATCCATTGAATATTTTTCCATAAGCCTTGAAACACTTGCGTGAGCAACAAACTCATCATCAACCGCAGTTATTGAATATCTGCCCTTAAATCCTTTTTCAAGAAGAAGCGAAGCGAATTTCTCAGCTACGCCGCCCGAGCGCATACCCTCTTCAAAAAAGAAGACTTGTTCGCAATCAAAAGCACTTTCAACCGCACCCGAAGGCATAGGTTTTATCTTATTCAGCTTTATAATTCTGACTTCAACACCCTTTGCACGGAGTTTTTCTGCCGCATCAAGAGCATTAAAATACAGTCTGCCGTAGGTCACAACAGCAATTTTACCGTTTCCTATAACATCAAAATCGCCGAGAGATGCTTCGTCTTCCGTAATTTCAGGCATACTTCCCCTCGGATATCTTATGATAATAAGATTTTCATCTTTATAAAAAGCATTGTAAAGTGCTTTGCTAAGCTCCTGATAGGTTGCGGGAGAATAGACGGTTGTGTTGGGTATGCTTTGCACAAGTGCTGCATCAAAAAGGCCCTGATGCGTTTCTCCGTCTTCACCGACAAAGCCTGCTCTGTCAACGGCGATTATCATTTTCTGCCTTTGAAGTGCACCGTCATGAATAAGCTGATCGGCACATCTCTGGAGGAAGGTTGAATACACGGCAAATACGGGAATCATCCCTGCCGCAGAAAGACCGCTCGCAAAGGTTACCGCATGCTCTTCGGCAATACCGACGTCAAAAAATCTGTCGGTATATGTTTTTGAAAATTCTTCAAGACCCGTTCCGAGTGCCATTGCAGCCGTTATGGCACAAATTCTTTTATCCTTTGAAGCGAAGTCGCAAAGTGCCTTTCCAAAACGGGTTGAATAGCTATCACCGCCGCCGAGAGGCTCACCGGTATTTATATCGAATTTTGAAATTCCGTGGAACTTTTCGGGTGCATTTTCTGCAAAATCATATCCTCTGCCCTTTAAGGTGTTGATATGAATTACAACAGGGCGTTCAACCATCTTTGCACTGTTCATCGCCTCGCAAAGCTTTGAAATGTTGTGACCGTCTATAGGTCCGATATATTTGAATCCCAAATCCTCAAAAAAGGAGCTGGAATATATGATGTTCTTGATGGCGTTTTTCAGTTTAAAAATATGATTGGAAAGCGATTTGCCTACAACGGGAATTTTATTGAGTGCCTTTTCCGTGCCCGCCTTGAATCTGTAATATTCGGGCTTTGCTCTGACGGAAGCAAGATATCTTGCCATTGCACCAACGTTTTCGGAAATAGACATTTCATTATCATTGAGAATAACAATGAGTCTTGTTTTGGTTGAGCCTGCGTGATTAAGAGCTTCATAAGCCATACCGTTACCGAATGAACCGTCACCGATAACAGCCACGGCATAATTCTTGTTGCCCTTTGCCGCATTTGCCGCCGCAACACCCGCCGCCTGAGATACCGAAACACCGGCATGACCTTCATAAAAGCTGTCATGCTCGCTTTCGTCGGGGCGCACAAATCCTGAAATTCCGCCCTCTTTACGGAGCGTTGAAAACTCAGAATATCTGCCTGTCAGAATCTTATGGGTATATGCCTGATGACCAACATCCCATATAATTTTGTCGTTAGGCGAACGGAAGCTCTTATGAAGAGCAACAGTCAGCTCAACCGTACCGAGATTTGATGCAAGATGACCGCCCGTTGATGCAACGGTATCAATCAGCACCCTGCGTATTTCTCTGCACAGCGTTTCAAGACCCGCACCGTCGAGGTTTTTAACATCGGACGGATGCTTGATGTTTTCAAGAATTGTTTGAGTCATAAATCAGTTTTTTCTGCTCGCAAGCATATCGGCAAGCTGAAGCAGAAATTCTCCTTCATCACCGAAAATTTTCAAGGATTCCTTGGCTTTGTCGGTTAATTTTTCGGCATATTCAGCCGACTTTTCAAGTCCGAGAAGCGAAACATAGGTTGACTTTCCGTTTTCATTGTCACTTCCGACGGGCTTTCCGAGAGTTTTTTCATCACTTGTGACATCAAGGATATCGTCAATTATCTGGAAAGCAAGTCCGATGTTTTCGCTGTAGATTTCTGCCGCCTTTATTTTCTCCTCATCGGCACCTGCGGCTATACATCCAATAACGCAGGACACCTTTATCATTTCACCCGTTTTGAGCCTGTCCGTTTCTTTGATATCTTCAAGCGGTGCAAACCTGCCTTCGTTTGCAAGATCCATAACCTGACCCGCAATCATACCCGAGCAGCCCGCCGCCTTCGCAAGCTCAAGACCCGCTTTTGCTTTTGCTTCGTCACTCACGCCGTCTGCCGAAAGAACAGTTTCAAACGCAAGAGTGAGAAGCGCATCTCCCGCAAGAAGAGCGTTTGCTTCGCCGAAAACCTTGTGGCTTGAAGGCTTTCCTCTTCTCATATCGTCGTTATCCATGCACGGCAAATCGTCATGAATCAAAGAATAAGTGTGAATCATTTCGGCAGCGAGAGCGAAAGGAATTGCTTTCTCAGATTCTCCGCCGCAGATACGGCAGAATTCAAGCGTCAGCATCGGTCTTATACGCTTACCGCCGTTTTTGAGTGAATAAGCCATTGCCTTGAGCATATCGGAAAGACCTGTTGATTCCCTGCCCGCAAAAGCATCTTCGGAAACATATTTATCTGCCGCTTTGTTGATTATATCAACATATCCGTCAAATCTTTTATTGAAATCGGTCATTTGCGATCACCTGCAGAAAGTTCTGTTATTTTAAGCTGAGCGGCATCGAGACTCTTTGAGCATTTCACCGCAAGAGCAGTGCCCTCCTCATAAAGCTTCATCATTTCTTCAAGGGAAAGATTACCGTTTTCAAGCTTGTCCACTATTTCCTCAAGCCTTGCAACGGATTTTTCATAGGTCATTTTTTCCATATTCAACAGCCCTTTACATTTGTTACTTCACAATTAATTTCTCCGCCGCTGACTCTCACATTGATTGCATCGCCTTTTTTCACAGCGGAAACATCTGTGATTATTTTGCCCTGCTTACTCGCAACGCTGTAGCCCCTTGAAAGTATTTTCAAAGGACTCATTGCGTCAAGCTTTACGCAGAGAGATGACAATTCCTTTGATTTAACTGTTATTCCGTGCTTTATCGCATTATCCATTGCCATACAGGCACGGTCACATCGGACACGGAGATTATCAATATAGTTCTGCGGACTGAGTCTTTGCAGAACAGACTTTTTAATTTCAAGCTTTGCACGTTCATTGCCGATTTTATCATAGACAACCGAAAAAATGCGTCTCTGAGCATTGTCAAGCATTTCTTTCTGCTGAAACCTATCGGGAACGGAAAGCTCAGCCGCCGCAGAAGGAGTCGGTGCTCTTAAATCCGCCGCAAAATCGCAGATAGTGAAATCCGTTTCGTGTCCGACTGCGGATATAACGGGAATTTCACTTGCGGCAACTGCCCTTGCAACGATTTCTTCGTTGAACGCCCACAATTCTTCAATTGAGCCGCCGCCTCTTCCGACAATCAAAACATCTGCAGCTTTTTGGTCATTAAACAACTCAATTGCCGCCTTTATCTGCGGTGCGGCATAATCACCCTGCACGGCAACAGGGCACAAAACAAGCTCTGCAAGCGGAAAACGCCTTGATATAACATTGATTATATCTCTTATTGCCGCACCCGTAGGCGAGGTTACAACACCGACCCTCTGAGGATATGCGGGAATCGGCTTTTTCCTTTCTGAATCAAAAATACCTTCTTTTGCAAGTTTTTCTTTAAGCTGTTCAAATGCAAAGCTGAGTGCGCCTATTCCGTCGGGCTGCATATCGTCAATGTAGAGCTGATACTGACCGTCACGCTCAAAAACGGACACTCTGCCTTTAATAATAACACTCATCGCATTTTCAGGCATGAATCTTAGGCGCATATTTGCGGTTTTGAACATAACTGCCTTTATCGACGAAAATTCGTCCTTGATTGTCATATAAAAATGACCCGTTTTATAATGATTGGTAAAGTTTGAAATCTCACCCTGAACAAAAACGGTCTGCAGATTTCTGTCCTGCTCAATAATCGACTTAACGTATCTGTTAAGCTGACTTACGCTCAAAACAACTCCGTCAGACATTATCCTTTGCCCCTTTCAAAGAAGTGAGATATGCAATTCCCGCCGCATTATCACATGAAAAATCGGGATGCGCAAAGCTTGCATTTTCATAACGGAACATTATCCGTTCTTTAATTATCGAATTTGACATTACTCCGCCTGCATATATTATGGGAAGATTGCCGTAATTTTCAACTGCATAATCCGTCATTTTTTCGACGGTTTTTGCAACAAAATCTATGCAGTATCGGGCGATGTTTTCGTGACTTTCACCGCCGTCAAGCATTTTTTTACATTGATTTTCAAGACCCGAAAGACTGCAGTTTCCGTCTTTTACGCATATTTTCGGATTATATTTTCCCGTGCTTTTCAAAGCGAGCTTTTCAAGCTCTTTTCCGCACGGGAAAGAAAGTCCCATCATAACCCCCGCACGGTCAACTGCTTGTCCGCAATTAAGATCATGAGTTTCACCGATAATTTTAATATCAAAAACCCTCTCATCATCCGGAGAAACAAGCAGCATTTCACTTGTTCCGCCGGAAACATGAAAGGCGATAAATTTTTCTTTTATCAACTCTGTGCGTCCGCATGAATAAAGTGCAGCGGCAATATGACCCGACTGATGCGAAAATCCGTAAACGGGTTTGCCCATTGCACTTGCGATGCAGTTTGCGGTATTGACACCGACAAGAAAGCACGGCATATATGAGCCCTCGGCATCTCTCGGTTTTTCGGAAACACCTATCGCCTCAATTTCACCGCCGTACGCATCAAAAAGCTCTTTCATGAGCGGATAAAGTCTTGCGGTATGGTGAAAAACCGCATCACTCTGACGAAGCCCCTTCTCCCCTTCTTTGACGGGTAAAAGGAGCTTTTTCTGATGCATTTCGTCCTTCACGCTGTCATAAAGACAGACGGAAGTTGTGTAGTTGCTTGTGTCTATTCCGAGAGTAAGCATTATTTCTCTTCCTTTGCAATTGCGCTGAGTATGCCGTTTACGAACGAATAATCATCCTTTGAAGCATATTTTTTGCAAAGTTCAACAGCCTCGTTGATTGAAACGCCGACGGGAATGTCGTCATAATAAAGGATTTCACAGATTGCAAGGCGCATAACTGCAAGGGCAACCTTTGAAATTCTGTTCATTTTCCACTTCACGGAATTTTTTTCGATAGCAGCATCTATCTGCTCAAGATTTTCCGTTACCTTAAGAGTAAGATTTTTGGCAAAATCACTTTCGGATATAATTTCGTTTTCAACAGCCATTTCATAAAGCTCCGAAACCGACACATCCTCATTGAATGATTTTTCAAAAAGCAGAATAAAAGCCTGTTCTCTTTCTTCACGTCTTGTTAACATAGTATTCCTCCGAGCAGGGGCATCCCCTTATTACCCGTTGATTATACCATTAAATTTATAAATATACAACTGTATTTTATAAAATATTTATTAATATTCCATTTCAATGATTGTTATGTTATCAACAGGCATACCCGTATGCTTGACTGCAACCTCTTTTATTTTCACAACCGAAACATCATCGAGCGAGCCGTTTTCAACAATAATCTCCGCATTGCCGCCGTTAAGAATAACAAGATTCTCGCATCCGACCTTTGCCGTTATAAGATTTTCGATATCGCTTTCAAGGGCAATCGACTTTGCAAGTTCATCAAGGGTTTTGCTTGCTTTTGAAACCGCCTCCGATGAAGAAGAACTGTCTTTGATAATGTCATTCAGAGCCTCTGCCGCCTCATCGTGAGCGGTCTGTCTGCGGAGCTTTGCTCCCGAAAAGTACTCTGTTGCCTGAGCCTGCGCCACTGCATCCTCGAGAACGGCATCGCTTGAAATAACATAGCGTGCATCTCCGAGATTGGCACCCTCTTTGACCTCTGCCTGAGTTGTTTCCGCTTTTGCATCTGCAGATTCTGCCTGTGGCTTTGTGTAATACCAATTTACAAACACCGCCGCAGCAAGAGCAATAACAAGTGTTGCAAGTAACAACTGTCTTTTTCTGATTACCATGAACAAATCCTCCGTTTATGTATTTTTATGCAAAATGAACATTCAATTCATTTTAGCCACACTGACCCTTGCGCTGCTTATATCAAGAAGCGCGGTTACAGCCTCAACTATCTGTGCACGGACATATTCCGAGCCTCCGCCTTCGCAGACCACGGCAACTCCGCGCACCTTCGGTTCGGCTCTTCTGACAACTATGCCCTGTTCACCCGACGAACCGTCAATGATAACATATTCATCCTTTCGCTCAACGCTGTTTTTGCCGCTTGAATCAACATTTTCTCCGTAGTCAAAATCATGCAGATAAATGTCTTCTCCGTTGTTTTCGAGAGTTACCATAATCTTTGTTGCTCCCGCACCGTCAATGCTTGATATTATTGAAGTAAGACGTTCTTCAAGCTGTTTGGAATACGCGGAATTATCCATGTATTCCGTTGTTTCGCTTACCTGCACGGACGAAGCTTTATCTGACGGCAGAAGCTCACTCACAAGCAAAAGAACAACACCCGATGCAAGCAAAATAACAACTGCGGGAAGCTTTTTGTTTGTACGGGTTTTCCGAAATATTTTTTCAATTGTTTCCTTAATTGTTCGGACAATCTTTTCCACTCTGAAAACCTTTCTTCATTCTTCGGATACCTCCACGGGCAAACCAAGTTTCTTGCTTATCATTCGTGATAATTCCTCCGTGTTATATAGCTCCGAACGGCCGATGATAATTGCAATGTTTTGTATATTTATACATCTTTCATCATCAACAGAAATATCTGAATCAACTGTAAGAATCTCAAAATTCAGCTCAGCGGCAATTTCATTAAGCTTGTGACCGAGTGAGATTCTGAATGTGTTTATCAATGCATCATTCATATCTTCCTCGTAAAATTCATTAAAATCTTTTTCTTTAAAATCGGCAAAAGCATCAAGTGTCAAATCGTTCTTTTCAATTTCGGAAAGCGGAGAACAAACAACCGCAACAACAAAAATCCCGATAACCGCACGCACCGTTTTATCCATAGCCCCTCTCGGTACGAGAACCGTAACAAGAGTGCCGACCGCTGCCGCAGTTATAAGGCAAAACGCAGTATCTTTAAGAAAATCCATTTTATCCGCCCGCCTTTATAAACACCGTAAGTCCTGCCGAAATGATAAAGACAGCCGTACAAAGAATAAGAACAGTATTCATCATTGAAAAGATAAAAGCTATGCTTCTTATTACATCCGAACACCCTTTGCAGTCAAGCATATCACTTACAATACAAGCTATTCTGAGAGAAATAACCCACAAAGCAAGATTCAATATCACAGGAACCGTCAAAACAAAAAACACGATTATTGCATATATTCCCACAGTATTTTTCACAAGCGATAAACTGCCCGCAACAGATGTAAATGCCTCTCCTATCGCTCCGCCGATAACGGGTATAAAGGTATTCGCCGCAAGCTTAACACCTTTGAGCGCCATTCCGTCAACAGATGAGGCCAGAACACTTTTAAGAGTCAGGAATCCCGTGAAAAGTCCTGCCGCAGAAGCAAGAAGCGTTGTTACACATTTTCTTATTGTATCCGCCACGGCAGAAAGTCGAAGCGTGGGAAATATTGAACCCGTTATGCCGAGGGCACCACATATGCCCACCAATGACATCACCGTTTCCGAAGCAAAGACTTCAACAAACTGCGCCGCCGCAAATGTCATGGAGTGAACGGACAATGCCGAGGCGGGATTACCGCTTACGGTCACAATCGCCGCAAGAACGGGAATCAACGCCTTTTCAAAAGCAGCACACATTCCCATTGAAGATACCGCCGCGCGGACACTCTGCATTGCGGGAGAAAATATTTCGATTATAAGAAAAGCGCCGCAAACGAGATTAAGAACGGTTTTGCTTTTTTCATCATCGGGAAAGAATCCGGAGCACACGCTCACAAGCATAACCGCACCGACAGTTTTCAGCATATATTTAATCGGTTCTTTTATGCCTTCGGCAAGTAATTCTTTAATAAGCTCAATAATCGACGAAAAGGATATATCCGACAACCTTTCAAAATCCACATCCTCGCATCCGATTTTTTTCAGATAATCTCTTGTTTCATCCGTAAGATATTCCGAAAGCTCATATGCTCCGCTTGATTCAAACCAGTCGTTGCCGTATTCATCAACATTTGCATTTGCCGTTATTTTCATTGACAAAAGCAACAACACAGATATCATAAAAATCATTGTTCTTTTATGTTTCATATCAACTATTTATCAGTCCTATTGCAAGGCGGGCAACGGTTTCAAGCATCGGCATGGCAAGATACAGTGCCCCTATCCTGCCCGCAAGCTCCACAGCCGCCGCAATCGCCGAGCACGAATTATCGTAGCAGATATCCGCCGCAAATTGCGACACAACAAAAACTCCAAGCGCTTTGAGAAGTATCGAGGCGTTTTCCTTTCCGATGCCCGAAAGCCCCATTATATCGTCCGCACCGTCGAAAATTTCGAGAAACCGTCCGCCGATTATAATCAGAATAACAGATGCCCCTCCGAGCACAGCAAGAGGTGCAATTTCGGGTCTGTTGTTTCGCAAAAACGAATAAATAACTGCAGTCAGAATTCCCGTAAATGCAATTTTGACAATGTCCATAAACTAAAAATCAACAATTGTTTTAACTGTATCGAGAAGCTGTGAAAAATGAGGAACGAGCATCATAAGAACAACAACAATGCCCGCAAGAATGGTTATCATTGCATATTCATCACGACCCGAACGAACCAGAATAGAATTCAGAATTGCAACGAGGATACCCACCGATGCAATTTTGATAACAACACTTATATCCATAGAACACCTCACAAAACAATGGTCTGCTATATTATTAATATCGCCGCCGATATTCCCAAAAGCATACCGAGAGTCGGAAAAACTTTTGAGTATTTTTGGCTTTTCTCCTGCTGTATTTCGAGCTCTCTGCTGAAAATTTCGCTGTAATACCTGCATCCCGAAAGCTGACTTTCAAGGTCTGTTGACCCTATTTCCGCACCGAAACCCGTAAGATGCACGGCAGAATCTGAAAGAAGTCTGCAAAGCTCGGGCTCGCCGTCAATGCTTTCACGCCAAGCCTCGGGAAAGGCTTCGCCAAAGCAAACCTTTTCACGGCATGTTTTTATAAAACCGAGTTCCGAAAGACCCATGTTCTCATCAAGAACACATAGCAAGTCCGTGACAGGCAGACGGGAATACCGCAGTCTTGACTCAACAATGCTTATCATAAGCAAGATTTCTCTGAGCAAAACAGTTTTTTTCTCCTGAAACGATGCTGCCCTTTTCCCTGCAAGAGAAAATCCGGCAACAAACAAAATCATTGCAACAAATTTAAGCAAGCAAATCACCCGCCTTGAAACATTTTTCCGTATTCCCCACACACGAACCCGAAAGAAGAAGAACACTTTCAAATTCACTCGTTTCAAGCAGAGTTCTGAGCAAAGGCTTAGACTTCAGCTCTCTCTCGTTTCGTGCATGTATACTCAGAACGAAACAGACACCGCTGTTAACTCCCGAAACAATTGACCGGGTTTCTTCATAAGTCGAAACCTCGTCGCAAATAATAATGTCGGGTGAAAAAGAACGCAGACCAATCATTATTCCCTCGCCTTTGGGATATGAAGTTATCAAGTCACTGTTTATACCGATATCGTTCTGTTCAATCCCTGAAAACGCTGCCCCGAGTTCACCTCTTTCATCGCACACAAAAACCTTTCGGCATCTGCCCGATTCCGATGAAAGCTGACGGGCAAGGTCACGCAGAACGGTTGTTTTTCCGCTTGATGGCGGGCCTGCTATTATCAGCGAACAAAGTCCGTCCGAATAAAACATTTTCATGATACCGTCCGCCGCACCTTGTATTTCTCTGGCTATTCTTATGTTAAGCGCACATATATCACGAACAGCGGTTATTTTTCCGTTTTCGGTGACTGCCGTACCGGCAACTCCGACTCTGTGTCCGCCGTTAACAGTTATATAACCTCTGTTCACTGCGTCAGAAAAGCTGTGAACGGAATATCCGCACATTCGCCTGAATATTTCGTCAACCTCTTTTTCTTCGGTTCTTACTGTCAGTTCAGAATATATCTGTGTCAGCCTTCCCGTGTGAAGCATAAATTCCGTTCCCTTGTCTGTTGTTACGGTTACGGGTCTGCGGTTGCGGATACGTATTTCCCTTATTCTGTTCTTTTCCGTATCAGTCAAATTCAAAAACAATCCCGAAAGTCTTTTTGAAAGACAGTTTGCCGCAATATCGAAACGTTTTAAATTATCCATAGGCTTTTCCTTTCCGTTCCGTTTATAAGAGTATATGGCTTCTTGTCCGCATTTAGAACAGAGATTTACAGTTTGTTCACTTGAAATGAAAATAATATTATGTTATATTAATTATGTATTGATAAAAATTTCTTTCGGAGGAAAAATTTTATGACTCGACTTGACAAAAAGCCGTCACTTTTAAGACGATTTTTTGCAGGCAACTCCTATTGTTGGCTTTCATGTTTCTGCACAATAGGCGTTATGATGCTTGTTTTTTATTGCTACGACCTTTTCCCTTTCGGTGAAACAACAATTCTCAGAATGGACCTTTATCACCAGTACGGTCCTCTCTTCGCCGAATTTTATGACAGAGTAACGGGTCTGCAATCCTTCCTTTACTCGTGGCAGACGGGTCTCGGTTCACCGTTCCTCGGTAACTTCTTCAACTATCTTTCAAGCCCAACCGCTATAATCATGCTTATTCTCGGTCATGTCAATATGCCCGAAGCTATTGCAGGAATGATAATAACAAAGGCCGCCCTTGCAGCAGCCTCATTCACATATTATCTTAAAAAATCGCAGGACAGGCATGACTACACAACCGCCGCTTTCGGTGTTCTCTATGCAATGTGCGGATACTTTATTGCATACTACTGGAACGTCATGTGGATTGATGCGATGGTATATTTCCCGCTTGTTATTCTCGGCATTGAGAACATCATAAACAAGCGCAATTCGAGAGTATATATTGCTTTCCTTGCACTCACTCTTCTTTCAAGCTATTACATGGGATACATGACCTGCATCTTCTCGGTTATTTATTTCCTTGTTTATTACTTTGCCAATTATGAAGGCGGCTCTGTTCACGTTTCAACACCCTACACATTAGGTGAAGACGAGCAGAAAGTCTACAAATTCAAGGATAAAATCAAGGGCAGTCTTTTCCTCAGAAGCGGCTTTACCTTTGCTTTTGCAAGCGTTGCGGCGGCAGGTCTTGTTGCAGTTTCACTCATCCCTACCTTCCTTATTTTAAAGAACTGTTCAGCAACCTCCGGCACTTTCCCCACAAACTACGAATCATATTATTCCATTTTTGATTTCCTTGCAAACCATCTCGCAAGCGTTAACCCGACCATCCGCAGCAGCGGCGAAGATGTTCTTCCCAACATTTTCTGCGGAATGGCAACGGTTATTCTTGTTCCGCTTTATCTCTTCACAAAGTCCGTTCCTCTCAAAGAAAAAGTTGCGCATGTTGCCTTGCTCGGAATAATGTATTTCAGCTTCAACATCAATATTGTCAACTACATCTGGCACGGCTTTCATTATCCCAACGACCTCCCCTACCGTTGGTCATTCATGTATTCGTTTATTCTTCTTGTTCTTGCTTATAAAGCATTTACAAGACTCACCGAATTCAGCGGAAGAGCAATTCTCGGCACGGGAGTTGCCGTTCTCGGATTTATAATTCTTGTTCAGGAACTCGGTTCAAAGAACGTTGAAGAAATAACCGTTCTTATCAGCATTATTTTCACAGTCACCTACTGCCTCGTTTTTGCCCTCATGAAGGACAAAAAATATCAGCAGTCGGCAGTTGCGGTGCTCCTTCTCTGCTGTGTTATCGGTGAAGTTTCATGCGCTAACACAGACCGCTACAGCATGGATCAGCTCAAGTCAAACTTCACGGGCGATTACGCCGATTTCGAAACACTTAAAAATGAGCTTGATGATTATGACACAAGTGATTTCTACCGCATGGATTTGACCTATAACCGTGCAAGAATGGATCCTGCATGGTACGGTTACAACGGTGTTTCCACATTCTCGTCAATGGCTTACGAAAAGATGTCCAACGTGCAGAGCGATCTCGGTCTGAGCGGTAACTATATCAACAGTTACACCTACCATCTGCAGACCCCGATTTACAACATGATGCACTCGCTCAAATATATTGTTGATAACGACCCCGCAGTCAATGTCGCAAATGACTATTATACAGAGCTTATGACTCACGGTAAGTTCACCGCATATGAAAACAAATACTGTCTTCCCATCGGTTTTGCCGTTGGCAAGGATGTAACAAACTGGCAAACGGATATCAATAATCCTTTCACCGTTCAGAGCGATTGGTTTGAATATGCAACAGGCGTTTCGGATGTTTTCGGAATGATGACAATCGATGAAATCCGTTACTATAACATGGAAGAAATCACATCGGGACTTGAGACAGGTGATATCTACTACACAAAATCAGGTGCAGGAGAAGGCGAGCTCACATTCTTCCTTACAACCGAAGAAGAAAAGCATTGCTACCTTTATGTTGATTCATATGATTTTGAAAGCATCACAATCAACAAAAACGGCGAAGAAGCCACACAGTATACCGATGAGCCTTATATCTATGACCTTGGTGTTGTAACACCTGAAGACGAGGTTATTGTTATCATCAACGTACCCGAAAGCGAATACGGATATATCGATTTCTATCCCTACTATATTAATGAAGATGCACTCAATGAAGGATATGAAATCCTCAGTAATCAGGCACTCAATGTTGAATCGTTTGAAGAAACAAAAATCAACGGTACAGTTTCGGTCAACTACGATTCACTTTTCTTCACCTCTATCCCTTATGACAAAGGCTGGACAGTCAAGATTGACGGAAAAGAAATTGCCAAAGAGGATTATGTTGCGCTAAAGGATGCGTATCTTTGCTTCAACGTTCCCGCAGGCGAGCACAAAATCGAACTTTCATTCATGCCCCAGGGGCTTCTTCTCGGTGCAGGTGTTTCCGTATTCACCGTGATTGCACTTATCGTTGCAGCAATAATTTTTGCAAAACGCAGAAAGAACAATGTAAATGCACCTTTCGTTTACGTTCCTGTTGTTGAAGAACAAGCAACTGAGGAAGCCGTAATTTCAGAAGCAACTAATGAACCTGTAAGCGTTGAAATGGATATCCCCGAGGAAACTGCAGAGGAAGAAATGATTTCCGAGGAAGAAATTTCAATAATTGAAGAAGAAATAGAAAAAATCAACTCCGAAGAAACAACAGAAGAATAAAAAGAACGCCTCTGAAAAGTCCGATTGCTTTTCAGAGGCATTTTTTATTTAACCAAATCTTTATACTGATAGCATTTCACATAATCGACCTTGAACTCCGCAGGCCAGTTTTCCTCGGGAGTTTTTTCTATTTCACCCGTTCCGTGTCTGTCGGAATGTTGAACACCGTTATCACCCGCAAATTCACATGATAAAAGCAAATATTCGGGATTCTGCGACACACCGCCCTCGGGCGAAAGTCTGCCGGTTTCATGACCGTTTATATAGAATATGTATTCATTCTCATTCCACTCAACGCCGTAGGTGTTATATTCTTCATATGGGTCGTTCTCTATAAAGTATTTACCGATTGAATAATTGACAATATCTTCACCGTAACCGTCGTATATAACGCCCGTTGTAACACAGTCGTTACCCCACCAATTGTCTTTATAATAGAATGATTCATAAACATCAATTTCCGTGCCGTCACGGCCCGAACCGTCAACATTGACAACCTGATCATTCATCATCCAGAAAGCACTCCACATACCCGTTGCGGCAGGAAGAATACATCTGACTTCGAAATATCCGTAGCACTGTTCATATTTACCCTGCGTTGTTATCTCACCTGTATACCATCCGGGTTTGTACTCTTTGAAATTAATTTCGTCTTTCCATTTTTCGTAATAATCGTTTTCAAGAGGCTCATCAAGATACTGTGCGGTAATTATAAGATTGCCGTCCTCTACTCTGACCATATCCTCATGCCAGTATCCGCCCTTGCGCTCGGTAACCCACCACGAAGGACCCCACTTGGTTTCATCAAGTTTATCTCCGTCAAAATTATCTTCCCACTTGATAACAAACTTATCCATATCAATCATATTGTCCGTAGGAAGTTTGCCGATATCAAGCAAGGTAAGGAAATCAGGATTTATAACCATCAGAACAGCAATGAATATTTTAAGTATGGCTTTAATCATAAAAACACCTCTGTTCAGATTTTATTTCTGATATATTTTCACATAGTCAACAATAAATTCGGTTTTGTAGGATTCTTTATCGAGTTCAGCAAGCTTGTTTTCATCGGGAATTTCAAGAGAAACTATAACATCTTCAAAAACTTCGGAAACACCGTTACCGAAGGTTGAACGGCGGGTTTCAACACCGTTGACATAGAAGATATATTCATCATCCGTCCATTCAAGGCCGTAGGTATTGTATTTATTATAAATATCATCGCCGTAAAATGCACCGAGTCTTTCCGACTGAAAACCTTCCTGTACTCCGTCAACGCCTGCACAATGGATGGTCTGTATAACGGCGTTATAGTTGTCTTTATCTGAGGTATCCATCGATTCCATAATGTCGATTTCAGCTCCGCCTACGCCGCCCTTTGAAACAGAGGCGGTATAGGGTGAATCGGCCTGAATCCAGAACGCCGACCAGAAACCGGGATCTTCATTAACTATACAGCGAATTTCAAAATATCCCTTGCGGTAACGTTCCTTGAGCTTTATCATGCCGGTATACCAGCCTTCGCCGTATGTACCGTCGGTAAGGTATTCGCCCGTTATAGTCATTTTTCCGCCGCCGACCTTAACCTGACTTTCCGCATTGAAACCGCCTCGACGGGGACCGCTTCCTCTGTAATCCCATACATTGGTATTAAGCTCCGTGCCGTTAAATTCGTCCATAAAAACCAGACTGTAGCCGTTGAGGTCTATCTCAGGACCTCTCGGAGTTGTAGGTTTATCGAGAATAACAAGTCCGAAAAGCTCAATAATTGCAAGAAATGAAGCAATTATCTTTTTGGGAGAAAAAGATGTGAAAATCTGAGCAAAATAAACAGCTATCTGCTCAACGCCCCACATCTGTCTCGGTGCAAGCTTCAATACTTCGGTTAAAAATGTTTCAAACATATTTTTCACCCCATGAATCTTTTTACTTAATTCTAACATTGAAATAACATATTGTCAATTGTTTCAATGTTCGGATAGTTTGTTCGGCGAAATATGTCAGTGCTTTTTTTGTTTTCCAAATGTTTAATTACATCTTGATTTTCTGAAAATTATATCGTAAAATTATAATAAATAAAGAATTGGTTTTTAATAATAAACCGATATACCGTCAGGAGGAATAATTATGTTCGTCGCATTTTCAGCTAAATTTATCGCATGGTTCATGAGCGTTCTGCTCACGCTCGGCACCGCTTTCGGAGCATTTGCAAAGCCCACAACCAAAAGTGCCGAAAACTATTATGACAGCAATATCAAAAACGTCATCTACCTCATCGGTGACGGCATGGGATTCAATCATCTCGAAAAAACCAAAGCAGAAAAAAACACCGCTCTTGTTATGGACAGCTTTGAAATCAAGGGCAGCTCAATGACACGTTCTTTTTCGAATATTGTAACCGACAGCGCAGCGGGCGGTTCGGCACTTTCAACCGGTGTCAGAACAGGCAACGGCATGGTAGGCGTTTATTACCTTGACAAAAACAACAAATATTCATACCCCAAAAACATCACTGAACTGTGTATGGAAAATGGTATGCTTACAGGTGTTATCACAACTGATGCAACCTCGGGTGCAACCCCCGCTTCATTTTCCGCTCACTCATCCGACAGAGATAATACAGAGGATATTTCTGACGATCAGCTCGCATCGGGAATCAATCTCATTTGGGGATGCGGCAATGGCTACGTAACCGAAGCTGCCGCCAAAGCAAACGGATATGAATACATTGACACATACAGCGAAATGATTGCTCTCAAAGAAGGCAGCAGCAGCTTCGCACAGTTCTCGGGAGATCTTTGGGATCTTAAGCCCTCCAATGAAAATGCACCCATTCTTGAGCAAATGGCAGTCAAGGCAGTTGACCTCCTTGACGATACAAACGAGGGCTTCTTCCTGATGATTGAAGGTGCGCACATCGACAAACACTCTCACAGCAACGATGCAGATAAAATGGAACGTGCTCTTCTTGAGTTCGACAGAACAATCGAAGCAATGCTCAATTATGCAAAGAATGACGGTGAGACACTTGTCGTTGTTTCTGCTGACCACGAAACAGGTGGAATTACGCTCATAGGCGATTCATACAACTTCACAAGCGGAAGTCATTCGAGCGCAAATGTCCCTGTTCTTGTTTACGGCACAGAAAAACTCATAGCTTCAGGCGAAAAGCTCAACAACTACGAAATTCCTATCAGAATATCTTATGTTCTGGGCTTTAACGAAACTGATTTTCCTGTAAGCGTATCTACCGTAACGGTATACCGCAAAAAATCAAAATAATAAAGTAAAAAAACACAGGTCATTTAGCTATGACCTGTGTTTTTTGGTGCAGCGTGTGCGTTAATATCCGAACCAATGCCCGATTTCTCAAGATCGGCAAAGGTGATTGTTTTCGTTTGTTCTCTGTAATTGAATGTGATGACCATTTTGTCATCGTAGAGAAAGATTGCATTGACAAAGCTGTCAATGAGTCTTCCTCTGTGTTCAATTTTGTTGGTGTTTAATTTTCTGAACTGTTCAAAATAGCAGAGGATATTTTCTTTTGTAATGGTCGGTCTCGCCATTTCTTCTTTCATTATTTCAACCGAAAGTTCTGCTTTTTCTCGTTCCAACTCATCTAATCTCTGCTTGGTTGACGGACTGATAATTCCCATCTGTATTGCATTGACCAGATTGTCTATGCCCTTCTGTGTTTCCGAAAATCTTTTGCGAAGCAGAGGTAAAACTGTGTTTTCCTGATTAAGAACCGCTATGGTTCTGTTTACAAAATCCTCAATAATATCCTGATTGGCAAGAAGCTTTTTCACTTCTTCAATCACAATGTTTTCAATCCATTCCTTGCGGACCGTTTTCTTGTCGCATCCCCGATGACGTTTTACGCTCACACATTTGTAATAACGGTGAACCTCTTTTGTGTGACTCGTTCCGCTTTCACCAACCATCATACTCTGACACTTACCGCAAAACAATTTTGTTGTCAGTAAGTAATCATCTTCTGCTTTATGAC
>JAZSDF010000061.1:0-18474 GCA_045531035.1 Acutalibacteraceae bacterium
GCCTGCTTGTAGTTGCCATGGGCATTGCCTATCGCAACGGCGAGTGCATCAACATTTGTCTTTTCATAAAATTCGAGAGCCTGAACGGGAGATGTACAGTTGATTGCGATATTCTCGCTTCCGTCTTCGCTTCCGCCGACACATCCGATTTCGCCCTCACAGTCCGCACCGTATTCTGCGGCAAGAAGTTTTGTTTCGGCGGTGATTTTTGCGTTTTCTTCAAACGGAAGATGTGAACCGTCAAGCATAACGCTTGTAAATCCTATATCGAGTGCCTGCTTTATTTTTTCAGTTGTTTTGCCGTGGTCAAAGTGCACGGCAACAGGCATCGAACAATTCTTTACCGCCGCAACCATAAGAGGTCCTATAATTTCAAGCGGAGAATGATTGAGTCTGACCTCGGCTATCTGAAGAATTGCGGGACTTTTTGTTTCTTCAACAGCTTTCAGAACACCTATCACCATTTCCATGTTGGAAACGCTGAAACTGCCGACTGCATAGCCGCCGTTCCTCGCCTTTTTCAGCAAGGCACTCATATTTACAAGAGGCATTATTTCTCCTCCTTTTTATAATATACAGCTGAGCATATTGCACTCGTCAGAGGCAGAGTCAAAAGCATACCCATACTTCCGGCAAGAGCCTGGAGTATCTCCGCAACAATAAGCTCCCTGTTGATAACCTGCTCAATGCTTGCATTATAAGCAACAAGCAAAAGTACACTCGTGAGTGAGCTTCCGATATAGGCAAGAACAAGTGTATTTGCCATTGTACCCATCATATCTCTGCCGATTGTAAATCCGGATTTCATGAGTGCCTGTGGCTTTATTTCGGGAGATTTTATCCGCAGTTCATAAAGCGATGACGAAATCGACATTGAAACGTCCATCACTGCACCGACTGCGCCGACTATTATCATGGCAAAAATTATCGCCTTAAGATTTATAGGATTGTCGGGATAAAGCTGAACAAGATAGATGGATTCTTCTTCAATAAGACCTGTCATATTCAGAAATTTATCCATAATTAAAGTTATCAAACCCGAGCAAAGAACGCCACAGATACAGCCGATTCCCGCACAAAAAGCCTTGACATTGAATCCGCTGATTAAACAAAGCGTCATCACTGTTATAAAAACACAAACGAGAATTGACCATAAATAAATGTTGTGTCCGTTAAGGATTGCGGGAATAAGAACCGTAAATACTGAAAGGCATGTAAATCCAAGTGAAACAACTGTTTTGAGTCCCTGCATTTTTGCGAAAACCACAATCAGAACACAGAAAACAACAAGAAGCCATAAAAGCGGAGTTATTCTTACGAAATCACCGAAATAGTATAGCTTTTCACCGTTCTGAACAAAACCTTCGATTAATACTTTGTCGTTTTCTTCAACCTGACGCGGACTGAAAGCATAGGATTTGTCAATCTCCTGAACAACTTCAACCGTTTTTCCTCTCAAATCGGTATTAAGTGCCTGCGCTTTGAATTTCACGGTTACAAACTCGCTTTCACCGCTGAAATTCTGAACTGAAACATCGGTCACACGTATAACTCTTGCTTTTATTATTTCACCGTCAAGGTTACCTTTAAAAATTGTTCCGTCACCGACTATATGCAGATAAGATAAGAAAATAAGAAGTGCAGAAACAAAAACGGTAATTATCTGATACACCGTCTGTCTGTTTTTCATTCTCTCACCTCAAAATCAAATTCATAATATTATAACATTATTATTTGTAAATCTCAATATGTTTTTAAGCAAAAAATATCCGCTGAAAGTTTTTCTTTCAGCGGATATAAATTTTAATTATTTCTTTACTGCCGAAGCCTTTCTCGATTCGATTTCGGCAACCATTTCAGCCTGTCTCTTCTCTGTGATTGTGTAGAAGAACATGGGGACAGCGCATGCGAACATACTTACAACACCTGAAATAATAAGAACATCCCAGAGTGCATCGGGATTCGCAACTTCATAAGTTCTGGCATTGATTCCTGCAATACTCATTGAAAGAACACCGATGAATGCGCCGACTGCCATACCAATCTTGTTAATAAGAGTCTGCATTGCAAAGCAGATACCTTCGCCTCTTTCACCTGTTTTCCATTCGAGATAGTCAACAGTATCACCGATCATGGCATATGTAATGATGTTGTTGACGCCCTGAGGAATACCGAGAAGAACAAGACCGATTGCACAGATAACCATCTTCCAAGGAGCATCATAACCTACGAAATACATAACTGTCATAACGACACCGCCGAAAAGGTGAACAACTATGTATGACGATTTCTTTGTGACCTTCTTTGACATCCAGGGAACAAGAACTGAGGCAACAAGTCCGCCGGGAACAACAAGAAGGGTTATGATACCGTAAAGACCTTCATTTTGAAGAATATACTTTGCAAAGTAAAGACCGCCTGTATATGAATAAACCATTCTTGCACCGCCGAGAACGCCTGAAAGAACAATAAGAAGAAGCTCTTTATTCTTAAAGAGGAGCTTGAGGTTATGTCCGAACGAGGGAGGATTTTCGTCTGAAGTGAAGCGTTCCTGTGTATTCTTGAAACCGTAGAAGAACATGGGGATAGCTGCAACAACAAGAACAACAGCAGCTACAAAATAAGACCACTTAAGTGTGTCAGCGTTAGCGATTTCCATGCCGTTTCTTACTGTTCCGACAAAAGTCATGGCAGCTTCTTCTGCAGTTACGCCCTGATTAGCAACCATATTTGCAACTGCCTCAGCCTTATCTGAAAGGATAAGAGCAACATCGTCAGCAGTATACTTGAACTTTGACGTGAGTGCACCTGTAATCATAGGAAGGAAAACGGTAACGATACCTGCGCCAACCGTGCAGAACATACGGGCAACGGTAAGAATATTACCTCTTGTTACGGTGTTGTTTGTAAGGCAGGTTGAAAGACCCCAGTAGGGAACGTCTGCAACTGTGTAGAAAACACTCCAGAGAACATAGATAACACCGATTACAGCAAATGCAACAGATGTCTGTGTGCCGTTATATATTTTCTCTGCACTGAAAACAGGAAGGAAGCAGAGGATTGTCATGATACCGATGGGAATTGCCATCCACTTGAGATAAGGACGGCATTTACCCCATTTAGTTCGGGTTTTGTCAACAACAGAACCCATAATCGGGTCGTTAAATGCGTCAAAAATACGTGCACCGAGCATAAGAATCGCAACGGCTGTTGCACCCTTAAGGCTTCCGACCATAACGCCGTCAGCACCAAACAGAAGTGCGTCGGTCATAAATACGGTAATGTAAGAACCGATAATAGTGCAGATAAAGTTCTGACCGAAACCGGCTACACTGTAGGCAATTGCCTCTTTGGGCTGAACGCCCTTGCCCGGAGTTGTTCCGAACAGCTTGTGAAGAAATCCGTCAAGTTTCATTTTCACAATTCCTTTCGTTTAAAATAATGATTTATAAAATTCAAGCGCCTTGAATCTTTTCCCCGTCTGCGAAAGCAAAAACTTTTCGCAAACAAGAGCAAAACGCTTTTCATCCTCTGCAGGAAGAGAGAAGGAATACATTCTCTCAATGGGATTTGCACAAACGTGCCTCATTGCGGTAAAAACGGTTGCATTTATTTTTTCGCCCGTTCCGCATTTTTTGCAGTAAACACAGCCGTCTGCAATGTTGAAATAAATTTCTCCCTCGGGTTCGCAACCGCATCCCGAACAAGCAGTCAAATCGGGCATAAAGCCTGAAAAAACCATGAATTTAAGCTCTGTTACTGCCTTTAAAAAGCTGTTTGACCTTCTCCCCGTTTCAAGCAGATGCATGGAGTTGAGAATCACCCTGAGATAGTCCCTCGCAGGCTCCATTTCAGGTACAAGCTCAATCGCAAGAGCACAGAAATACTGTGCCAGAGAGAGTTTTTCAATATCCTCGCGCAGTCCGAAGAAAACCTCCTTCGCAACCGCATCGTCAATTATGTAGCTGTCCCTGTTTTTATAGATTGAAAAATCTCCGTAACAAAGGGACTGCGTTGCGCCGTGCATACGGCTGTTTATCTTTTTTGCTCTGTTTGCAAAAGCTCTTATAACTCCGTATTCGGCAGTTAAAAGAGTAACAAGACGGTCACTTTCCCCCGTGTCCGTTACCTTTAGCACCAGAGCGTCGGTATTCATTCTCAATTTGCTTTACCTCCGAAGCACCGACAACACAATTCCTGAATTGAAGATAGTCATTTACGGTGCCGGATTCCGAAAATTTGCGCCATGCTTTTTCTTTATCCATTTCATCATCTCCCGTTAATAAGTTTTCCTTGCTGACGGAAAATAACAACAGAAAATGATTGGAAATTAATCTAATCCGAAATTATGGATTATTCCTTCTCGGTTTCTCCAGCCTTCTTTAACTTTTACCCAGCATTGAAGATTGATTTTGCACTGGAAGAAATTTTCCATATCATATCTTGCTTTGGTTGAAATGCGTTTGAGCATCTCGCCTTTTTTGCCGATGATGATACCTTTGTGTGTATCCTTTTCGCAGTAAATGGTTGCCTCGACATCCATAATGCCGCCCGTTGGTCTTTCACGCATTTTCTCAATGCTTACCGCAACACCGTGGGGCACTTCCTTGTCAAGAAGAAGGAGCATTTTTTCTCTTATAATTTCACCCGCAAGAACTCTTTCGGGCTGGTCGGTAAGAGTATCGTCGGGAAAGAAATGAACGGATTCATAGGTAAGTTTTTTAAGTTCCTCGATAACAAGGTCAACGTTTTCATTCTTAAGTGCGCTGACGGGCACAACAGCCTCAAAATCGTAAATTCCCGTAAACTGAACAATGCGTTCCATAAGCTTTTCTTTTTGCTTTATGGTATCGATTTTGTTGATAACAAGCACAACGGGAGCTTTTTCTTTTTTCAGACGGTTGAGAAGCTCGATTTCGGTTTCCCTGATTTCTCCCTCGGGTTCAACAACAAACAAGCAAGCATCCATGCCCGCAATGCCTTCGCCGACGGATTTTATCATCTTTTCGCCGAGCTTTGTTTTGGGACGGTGATAACCGGGTGTGTCGGTGAAAACAAGCTGGGTTTCACCCATGGTAAGAACACCCATGATTCTCGTTCTCGTTGTCTGCGGCTTCTGGGTAACTATCGCAATCTTCTGACCGAGCATTTTGTTGAGAAGCGAGGATTTACCGACATTCGGGCATCCGACTATTGCTATAAAAGCGGTTTTTGTCATTATTTATTCCTCATTCAAATTTTTTTGAAAAATTTCTTTATTCCCTGCGGACCTGCAAAAACAAACACAAATGCCGCCGCAACACTCACGATAAGAGCAATAAGCACGGGAATATTTTCTTTGTAGTATTCAGCCATTTTTTCAAATGCCTCGGGCTGATAAAGAATTGACAGCCCCACCGCAACCGAACCGATTGCCGCAACAAGCACCGCACCCGCCGCCGCATCCTTTGCAACAGCTGCAAGGGTATTTTTTTCTTTGGTTTCCAGATCGACGGTTTTTTCAACCGCAGTGTTCACACATTCAAGCGCAAGCACCGATGAGCAAACCGCAAAAAACACGGCAAACTGTGTCCTTGTCACCACGAAAAAATCATGAACGGTTAAAAATCCGAACATAAAAAGAGTGAAACACAGATGAATCCTCATGTTGCGTTCGTGGGCAATGCAATATGTAATTCCTTTAAAAGCATATACGAAGCTTTTGGCAAAATCTTTCATACGTTTTCATCTTCCATATAGTAGCTTGAATTTCTTTTTAAACCGAGCTTTGTGAGAACGGTTTCTTCCTTTTCACGCATCCTGACGCTCTCTATTCCGCCGTTTACATGGTCATAGCCGAGAAGATGGAGCATCGAATGGACGGTAAGAAATCCGATTTCTCTCTGGAGCGAATGACCGTATCTGTCCGCCTGGTCAAGTGCATGCGGAATGGAAATAACGATATCTCCGAGAAGCTTTGCACCTGTGTCGTTATTCACATCATAAACACCGTTTTCTCCGAGAGGGAAGGACAGAACATCGGTTGCTCTGTCAATGTTTCTGTATTGTTTGTTAAGTCTGTGGATTGTTTCGTCATCAACAAAAGTAACGCTTACCTCGGATTTGCCGTCAAACTCCTCCATTGCAAGCACCGCAGTACAGCAGCGGCGTACAAGCAGACGTACACCCGAAGGTATTTTGAACTCATTCTGTTCGTTGGAAATGATAACCTTAACCTTTCCGCTCATTCCTTCTTCGCTCCTCTTCCTGTTTCTCATATGCTTTTATGATATCCTGAACAAGTCTGTGGCGGACAACGTCCTTTTCGTTGAATCTGACCGTTCCGATATCTTCAACATTCTTAAGAATTTTAACAGCTTCTTTAAGACCCGAACGTATTCCGTCGGGCAAATCTATCTGTGTGACGTCACCCGTAACAACCATTTTTGAATTGAAACCGAGACGGGTAAGAAACATTTTCATCTGCTCCGCCGTGGTATTCTGTGCTTCGTCAAGAATAATGAAACTGTCGTCAAGAGTACGTCCTCTCATATAAGCAAGCGGTGCAACTTCAATATCGCCTCTTTCCTGATGCTTCTGGAAGTTTTCTGCACCGAGCATATCAAAAAGCGCATCATAAAGCGGTCTCAGATACGGGTCAACCTTACTTTGAAGGTCGCCGGGCAAAAATCCGAGCTTTTCGCCCGCTTCAACGGCAGGTCTTGTAAGGATTATTCTGTTGATTTCCTTGGCACGGAAGGCTGTTACAGCCATGGCAACGGCGAGGTAGGTTTTACCCGTACCCGCAGGACCTATACCGAAGGTTATTGTGCTGTTTCTTATTGTTTCGATATATTTCTTCTGACCGAGAGTTTTCGGCTTTACGGGTTTGCCCTTTGAGGTGATACAAACACAATCCGCCGCCATCTGCACAAGCTTATCTTCGTTTCCCTCGTTGACAAGCGACATGACATAGCGCACATTCTGGTCACTCAGCGATTCACCTCTGTTGATGAGAGTGAGCAAACCGTTGATTGCACGCACGCCTTTCTGCACATTTTCAGCTTCGCCCGTGACTTTAAGCTCCGAGCCTCTGCTGATAACGGAAACAGAAAATTCTCTTTCAATCTGTTTGATGTTTTCGTCAAAAGAACCGAAAAGGCTTACAGCCTGCTCCATTCTGTCAACATTGATAATCTGTTCAAACATAAATTCACCTCAATTAGAGATTATTATAGCACAATTATCTTCAAATGTCACTATTTATTTATTTTTTTATCATATAATATTTACATTATATTGATTGACAATTCAATTCTGCAGTGATATGATTAATTAAATATAACTATAATTAGAATGGAGTAGAATATGCTCGAATTCGTTTTGCAGATATCGCACTATTACCTGCCCGTGCTTGCATTGGCGGTTCTTGCTCTTTGCATTTTTGCTCTTCTGAAACGCAGAGCTCCGTCCCTCGGAAGCGCAAAGCTGATAAGCACGGTAAACGGCGATGTTTTTCCTCTTGTATGCCGTGAAACTTCAATCGGGCGCCACAAAAACTGCGATATAATTCTTAACTATTCAACCGTTTCAAGAACCCATGCAGTTATAGTCTGTTCAAAAGGCGGTTGGTATATAACAAGCATAAAAAACAATGCCGAGGTTCTTGTTAACGGCAAAGAAATTGAAAAGAAAGAGCTTCTCAAAACGGGAGATAAAATTACTCTCGGCAACATAACTCTGATATTTGATAATAAGTAGGTTAAATAAATGGCAGAAACAATCACACTTGAAAACGGACTGCGCATAGTCCTCGAAAAAAGCGAAAACGCCAAAACCTTTTCGGCGGTCATATGGGTTGCAAGCGGTTCAGGTTATGAAACATCCGAAACCGCAGGCTCTTCGCATTTTATCGAGCACATGATTTTCAAAGGTTCGGAAAAACGTTCGGCACTTGATATAGCGGTTGAAATGGACGAAATCGGCGGATATCTCAACGCTTACACAGCAAGGGAAGCTACATGTTTTTATGCAAGAACCCTTTCCGAGCATATGCCGAAGGCACTTGATATTCTTTGCGATATGGTCAGAAATCCCAGACTTGATGCAGAGGATATCGAACTCGAAAAAGGCATTATCAAGGAAGAAATCGCTATGTACGAGGACGACCCCGAGGACCTTTGCACGGACACTTTCTACGAAAAAGTCTGGAAAGAAAGCATGCTCGGTTCAAACATTCTCGGAAGCGTAAAAACCGTTGAATCCGTTACAAAAGAAAGCCTTACAGCACACATGAAAAAGTTCTACGTTCCCGAAAGATCGGTGATAAGCATAAGCGGCAACTTCGATGAAAAGGCTGCCGTTGAAATCTGCAAAAGCTATTTTTCAGACATGCAAAACACAGGTTTTTGTCTGAATCCTGTATATGCGGATTTTCATCCCGATATCGTTCCGATAAAAAAAGACTTTTCGCAAAACCAGCTTATTTTAGGATTTGAGGGCGTTGCGGCAGGAACAAAAAGCCGTGAGCCCGCTCTTCTGATATCTTCAATTCTCGGAGGCACCCCCTCTTCAAGACTTTTTCAGCATATCAGAGAAAATCTCGGTCTTGTCTATTCGATTGACACCTCATGTGTTTCTTATCTTAAATCGGGTATATTTACCGTCTGCATGGGACTGAGCTCAAAATCGGAGGAAAAAGCAATAGCCGAAACAATAAAAATCATATCGGAATTTGCCGACACCGTCACGGAAAAAGAGCTTGCAAGAGCAAAGGAGCAAGCGGTTACGGGCTTCGTCATGGACCTTGAGAATCCGTCGTCACATGCCTCACGAAACGGCAGAAACATGCTTTTCTACAGCAGAGAAATCACCGAAGAAGAGGTTATCGGAAACATCCGTGCGGTAACTCTTGAAGAAATAAAAGAAACTGCTTCACGGATATTTGATATGTCACGGATTTCACTCTGTGTTGCAGGTAAAGTAAAAACTAAAAAGGCATATGCCGAAATAATAAAATCAGCAATCGAAAGAAGTAATACAAAATGATAAACAGAAAAGATGTTAAAAGAATGGTTGTCAAGGTCGGCACATCAACGCTCACCTATGACACCGGAAAAATAAATCTCCGCAGAATGTCCATGCTTGCAAGGGTGCTCAGCGACCTCAAAAATGCAGGTATGGAAATAGTGCTTGTAACCTCAGGCGCAATCGGAGTCGGTGTAGGCAAGCTCGGTCTTAAAGAAAGGCCCAAAGACACACCGGGCAGACAGGCTGCCGCAACCGTGGGTCAGTGCGAGCTTATGTTCCTTTATGACAAATTTTTCGGTGAATACGGCAACATAACGGGTCAGCTTCTTGTCACAAAGGATGACTTTGACAACGAAGAAAGACACCGCAATCTCCACAACTCATTCATGAAGCTTTTTGAATACGGCGCAATTCCCGTTGTTAACGAAAATGACAGCGTTGCAGTTGAAGAAATCGTTTACGGCGATAACGACAGTCTTTCGGCTCATGTTGCCGAAATAGTTGACGCTGATGCACTTGTTATTCTTACGGATATCGACGGCCTTTTCAGTGCAAATCCGAGAGAAGACGAAAACGCAGTTCTCATTCACAGCGTTGACGAAATCAACGACGAAATTCTCGCTCTTGCGGGCGGAAGCGGAACAAACAGAGGCACGGGCGGAATGATAACAAAGCTTCATGCCGCAAAAATCGCAACTGCCGCAGGAATCGATACGGTGGTCATGAACGGTTCAGACCCTGAAGATATTTATAAGCTTATCGACGGCAGACAGATAGGCACTCTTTTCAAAGCAAAAGCGGAGGGATAAACATGAGTGACATGATTAATATAGGTGCCCGCTCAAAAGAGGCACAGAGAACACTCGCAAAAGCGGGCGGTGCAGTAATTGACAAAGCATTGAACGCAATAGCCGCTGCACTCGAGAAAAACACACAGTTCATTCTCGAAGAAAACGCAAAAGATATCAGAGCGGCTCAGGATTCGGGTATTTCTCAGGCAATGATTGACCGCCTTACCCTCACCCACGACAGAATTTCGGGAATGGCAGACGGTTTAAGACAGGTTGCCTCTGGCGAAAATCCCGTCGGCAAGGTTCTTTGGGGCGAAACAAGACCGAACGGTCTCAAGATAGAAAAGGTTTCCGTACCCATCGGTGTTATTGCGGTCATTTTTGAGGCAAGACCCAATGTAACTGCAGATGCGGCGGCAATATGCCTCAAAGCAGGCAATTCCGTTATTCTCAAAGGCGGCAAAGAAGCTATCAATTCAAACAAAGCTATCGCAGCAGTCATGCGTGCTGCGGCGGCTGAATCGGGTCTGCCCGAGGACTGCATAATTCTTATTGAAAACATTTCAAGACAAGCCGCAACAGAGCTTATGAAGCTCAACGGCTATGTTGATTTGCTTATTCCGAGAGGCGGTGCGGGGCTTATCCGTTCCGTTGTTGAAAATGCAACCGTTCCTGTTATCGAAACGGGTGTCGGCAACTGTCATATTTATGTTGACAGCGATGCGGATATCGACATGGCGGCTGAAATTGTTGCCAACGCAAAGGCATCGAGAGTTTCGGTATGCAATGCATGTGAGGGGCTTCTTATTCACAAGGATGTCGCAGAACTCGGACTTATCACAATCGGCGAAAAGCTGAAAGAAAAGAACGTTGAAATCAGAGGCGATGAGGCTGTTTGCGAAATCCTCCCCTATGCAATCCCCGCAACCGA
Source organism: Acutalibacteraceae bacterium (assembly GCA_045531035.1). GTDB lineage: Bacteria > Bacillota > Clostridia > Oscillospirales > Acutalibacteraceae > CAG-177. The sequence goes on from JAZSDF010000061.1 coordinate 10,732, forward strand.
CAATGACTGGGCAACCGAGTATCTCGATTATAAAATCAGCGTCAAGGTTGTTGATGATATTGACGAAGCAATTTCTCACATTGCAAAATACGGTACGGGACACAGCGAAGCAATCATAACAGACAGCTACGAAGCAGCAGAAAAATTCAAAGCCGAGGTTGATGCGGCGGCTGTTTATGTTAACGCATCCACAAGATTTACCGACGGCGGAGAATTCGGCTTCGGTGCGGAAATCGGCATTTCAACACAGAAGCTTCACGCAAGAGGTCCTCTCGGCGTTGCTCATATGGTAAGCTCAAAATATGTCATCAGCGGCAACGGACAGATAAGGTAAGGTGAATAAAGTGGCAAAAAACAAAGGTAAAAACAAGCTTGCTTTTCCCATCGGAATAATTGCGGGTATTCTTGCAATCGTAGGTCTTGTAACGGTTATCAATTTCACGGTTGATAAAGTTAAGGATTTAACAGATAAAACCGCAGAAAAAGCGGAATATGAAGAAATGCTCAAGCCCGTTGTGATGTTTGACCCCGACCCGTTTGACGACCTCACTCAGGCGGATGTTTCTCAGCTTCTCAACAGCGCTGTGTGGGCACTTCTTATGAGTGAAGACGGTGCAGACAAATATCCTTATTCAGAGGGCGAAACCTTCGGTATCGTTGTTCCTCAGGAGGATATCGAAAGTTACTTTGTAAGTCTTTTCGGAACCGAAATAGACATTGCTTCGCTTCATTCTTCAATAGACATGAGCGAATATGAAATAACCTATGACGCAGCCCTCAAAAGCTACATTCTCCCCGTTACGGGTGTTGAATCGGCATATACCCCGAAAGTATACGAAATTGAAAAGCAGGGAAGCTCAAAAATCCTCAGCGTGGGATACATAGGCTCCCTTGCATGGGCTCAGATTGAAGACGGTAACTATACCGCTCCCGAGCCCGACAAATATATGAAAATAACTCTGCGTGAACGCAGCGGAGGAATGATGTATGTTTCCTCAATTCAGGCAGTTGACGGTCAGGAGGTTATCGGAACAACCGAGCCGACCCGTGCTCCCGAAACCGAACCCACAACCGCTGTTGAAGAAACCACCGAAGCGGTTGCGGATGAGCCTGTTACCGATGAAAACGGTGAAATCGTCTCAAACGAACCCGTTACGGATGGAAACGGTGAAGTTGTAACCGAAGAACCCGCCACAGACGAAAACGGCGAAATAATCGAAGAGGAAACAACAGAAGAAAGCTCCGAAGAAGATTAATCCACAGGAGAATTATAATGAATCTATTTGATAAACACGCAAAGGCTCTTGAATTTGACAAGGTTCTTGAACGGCTTGCGGAATTTACAAGCTGTGACGATGCGAGATATAACGCCTTGCATCTTAAACCCGAAACAAATCCTGACCTTGCAAGAGCATTGCTCAATCAGACCGTTGATGCACATATGCTTCTTGCCCGTTTCGGAGGTCCATCCTTCGGCGGACTCAAGAACGTCAACAACCCATTGAGCAGAGCAAATGCGGGAAGCGTACTCAATACAAGAGAGCTTCTCGATATCGGCGGAGTTCTGCGTGTGATACGCACTCTTTCGCAATGGAGAGCATCAAATGCAGGTGTTCAGACCGTTCTCGACCCTCTTTTCAATGCTCTTGTTCCCAACAAATATCTTGAAACGGCAATTTTCAATGCCATCATTTCCGAAGAGGAAATCTCCGATAACGCCTCCACCACTCTTGCCGCAATCAGACGCAAAATAAGAGTTCAGGAATCAAAAATCAGAGAACAGCTTGAAAAATTCTCCCGCTCGCAAAGTCATTCCAAATTCCTGCAGGAAAACATCATCACTCAGCGAAACGGCAGATATGTTGTTCCCGTCAAGAGTGAACACAGAGGCGAAATTGCAGGTCTTGTTCACGACACATCTTCAAGCGGTGCAACAGTGTTCATCGAACCCATGGCTGTTGTTGAAGCGAACAACGAAATCCGTGTTCTTCAGACAAAAGAGCGTGAGGAAATCGAAAGAATCCTTGCTGAGCTTTCTGTAAGTGCGGGCGATTTTGCACAGAGCATCAAAAACAGCTATGAATGTGCACTCGAGCTCAATCTTATTTTTGCAAAGGCTCAGTATGCTTATAAAGTCAAAGGCTGTCCGCCAGTTATTAACGATAAAGGTATTATCAATCTCCGTTCGGCAAGACATCCGCTCATTGACCCGAAAAAGGTTGTGCCCGTTGACATTATGCTCGGTGAGGAGTTTGATACATTGGTTATCACAGGCCCCAACACGGGCGGTAAAACCGTTTCAATCAAAACGCTCGGTCTGCTTTCAATGATGGGTATGTGCGGCATGATGATTCCCGCAGGAGACAGAAGCGAAATTTCCGTTTTTGACAAAATCCTCTCCGATATCGGCGATGAACAGTCAATCGAGCAGTCGCTTTCAACCTTCTCTGCACACATGACCAATATCATCAGCATTTTTGAAGAAGCAGATGATAAAAGTCTTATTCTTATCGACGAACTCGGTGCGGGCACAGACCCCGTTGAAGGCGCCGCACTCGCAATGGCAATTCTTGAAGCCCTTCATTTTAAGGGTGCAAAAATCGCTGCAACAACTCACTATGCAGAGCTTAAGGCGTATGCACTTGAAACTCCGAGAGTGCAGAACGGCTCCTGCGAATTTGATGTTGCTACGCTTCGTCCCACATACCGACTTCTTATCGGTGTTCCGGGCAAATCAAACGCACTTGCGATAAGCGAAAAGCTCGGTCTCGACATCAACGTCATCAAGCGTGCAAGTGACCTTGTTTCAAGCGAAAACAAGGAGTTTGAAAATGTTGTTGACAAGCTTGAAGAAACCCGACGCCGCATGGAGGACGAATACGACAGAGCAAAACAGCTTTCCGAAAAAGCAGACAAAGAAAAAGAAAGCGCAGAAAAACTCCGCGAAGAAATCGCAATACTCCGTGAGAAGGAAATGGAAAAAGCCCGTTCTCAGGCATTGCGTGTTGTTGAACAGGCAAAGCGTGAAGCATATGCGCTTCTTCAGGAAATAGACAAGCTAAAAAAAGAACAGCAAAAAACAAAAGATGCCGCAGAGCTTGCAAAACGCGCAAAGGCGGCCGTCAGAAAAGGCATTGACTCCATTGATTCAGCCGCAGACCCCGTTATCGGAATTGACGACGATGACAAGGATTATGTTCTTCCCCGTGCACTTGTTGCGGGAGATACCGTTATAATCCGTGATATAGCAAAGCAGGCAAAGGTACTTTCCCCCGTTGATAAAAACGGCAATGTTGAAGTGCAGGCTGGCTCAATCAAAACAAGAGTCAAGCTCTCAAATCTCCGTCTTTGCGAAAATGCACCGAAGAAAAAAGAAAAGAAATCGGGCATTTCAATTCAGGGCGAAAGCAGACTCAACATGGCACCTTCAACAAGGCTCGATTTGAGAGGTATGACGGTTGACGAATGTCTTATTGAGCTTGACAGATTCATCGACCAGGGACTTCGTACAGGGCTCAATGAGTTTACCGTTGTCCACGGAAAAGGCACGGGTGCGCTCCGCACCGCAGTCACACGATATCTCAAGGCTTCCCCCTATGTCAAAACAAGCCGTTTGGGCATGTACGGCGAGGGTGAAGACGGTGTTACAATCGTTACTTTAAAATAATTTCTGTAAAGGTGTATAACTTTACAAGCACGAAACACCGGCTGCGTGTGAAAAAGTTATCCACTTTGCAAATGTGAATAACTTAATATATGTAGTAATTTTTCAGGTAAAAAACCACAACCCATAGATATTCCACGGTTTTTTAGGGATTTTAGTGAGAAAAAAGTGGAAAAGTCTGATAAACACTGTTAAAAAAGCTCTTGACATTATTAAATATTTCTAGTATAATAACGACCTGTAAAGCAAAGGCACTTTACAGGTCGGTTCTTTTTCGGGGTGTAAAAGTCCGGAAAAAGACCGCTATTTTTGTGTATATGCGGTATTAATTGAGGTGAAAGGAGGGTCAGAAATGGCAAAAAATTATGAAATGGCTGTGCTTATAGATTTCTACGGAGAAATGCTCACAGCAAAACAGCGTGATTTTTTGGAATATTATTATAACGACGACCTTTCTCTCTCAGAAATAGCTGAAAACGAAGGCATAACAAGACAGGGTGTGCGTGACGCAATCAAGAGAGCCGAAACCCAGCTTCAGGATATGGAAAACCGTTTGGGAATGGCAAAACGTTTTGAGGATATGCGTCAGGGACTCAACGAGATTATCGAATGTTCAAATCTCATTGCTGAGCACAATCTCCGTCACAGCCTTTCAAAAGAAATAAACGACTACAGCGTTCGTATCAAAGCGGCAGCAATGACAATGCTTGAAAGCTGAGATACATATACATATTATATAAACCGAGGTGAAAACATTGGCATTTGAAGGACTTTCGGAAAGACTTGAGTCTGCATTCAAAAATCTTAAGAGTAAGGGCAGCCTTACCGAAGCGGATGTCCGCTCCGCAATGCGTGAAGTCCGTATGGCTCTTCTTGAAGCTGACGTTAACTACAAGGTTGCCAAGGATTTCACAAACACCGTAACCGAAAAAGCAATCGGCGAAAAGGTTATGGAAAGCCTCACTCCCTCTCAGATGGTTATCAAAATCGTTAAAGAGGAGCTTGTGGCACTCATGGGCGGAACAAAAAGCCGCCTTGCTTATGCAAACCATCCCCCGACAGTTGTCCTCATGTGCGGACTTCAGGGTTCAGGTAAAACAACTCACTGTGCAAAGCTTGCACTTATGCTCAAAAAGGAAAACCACCGCCCCCTTCTCGTAGCCTGCGATATTTACAGACCCGCAGCTATCAAACAGCTTCAGGTTGTCGGTGAACAGGTCGGTGCTCCCGTTTTTGAAATGGGTCAGACCAATCCCGTTCAGATTGCAAAAGAAGCCATCGCTTACTCAAAGGAACACGGTTACGACTATGTTATTCTCGATACCGCAGGCCGTCTTCATGTTGACGAAGAACTCATGGATGAGCTCAAGGCTGTCAAAGCCGAAGTAAAGCCCCATGAAATTCTCCTTGTTGTTGACGCAATGACAGGTCAGGATGCGGTTAACGTTGCAACAGCTTTTGATGAAGCCCTCGGAATCGACGGTCTTATTCTCACAAAGCTTGACGGTGACACCAGAGGCGGTGCCGCTCTTTCGGCAAGAGCCGTAACGGGAAAACCGATTAAGTTTGTCGGTATGGGTGAAAAGCTTGAAAACCTCCATGTTTTCCATCCCGACAGAATGGCATCAAGAATTCTCGGCATGGGCGACGTTCTATCGCTCATCGAAAAAGCCGAAATGGCTATTGATGAGAAGAAAGCTGAAGAACTTGAAAAGAAACTCTTGCAGAACAAATTCGACCTCAACGATTTGCTTGACCAGTTTGACCAGATCCGCAAGATGGGTTCGCTTCAGGATATACTCGGTATGCTCCCCGGTATCGGTAACAAAGCAAAGGATATCGAAATTGATGAACGTCAGTTTGACCGCACAAAAGCGATTATCCTTTCAATGACCGAAAAGGAACGCAGCAATCCCGATATCATTAACCCCTCACGCAAAAAGAGAATTGCCGCAGGCTGCGGTCAGAATATTGAAGATGTCAACAAGCTTCTCAATCAGTTCAGACAGATGCAGAAAATGTTCAAGCAGATGGGCGGCAAAAAAGGCGGAAAACGCCGCAGAAAGCAAAAGTTCAGATTACCCCAGGGTTTTGATCCCTCACAGTTCGGAATGTAATACAGTATAAACTGATACATTATATATTTTAATTTTTATATTTTATTTTTGGAGGAATTTAAAATGGCAGTAAAAATCAGACTTCGTCGTATGGGCGCAAAGAAAGCTCCTTTCTATCGTATCGTTGTTGCGGATTCAAGATATCCCCGTGACGGCAGATTCATCGAAGAAATCGGCACATACAATCCCGTTGCAACTCCCACAGAAGTTAAGGTAGACGCTGAAAAGGCAAAGCAGTGGATCGCTAACGGCGCACAGCCCACAGATACAGTTAAGGCTATCCTTAAAAAGGAAGGCGTTCTTTAATCCTTAACGGATAAGAACGAGGTTTAATCAATGAAGGATTTACTTGTCAGCATTGCACAGGGTCTTGTTGATGACCCCGCGGCAGTCAGCGTAACAGTTGACGAACCTGCCGAAGACGGTACTGTTGTTTATCATCTTCATGTCGGCGAAGATGATATGGGCAGAGTAATCGGCAAGCAGGGCAGAATTGCAAAGGCTATCCGCACAGTTATGCGTGCAGCCGCAACTCGCCAGAATTCAAGGGTTGTTGTAGAAATTGATTAAGGAATATCTTGAAATCGGTGAGATAGTCGGCACTCACGGTATCAAAGGCGAAATCCGCTTAAATCCGTGGTGTGACTCCCCCGATTTTGTATCCAAATTCAAAACTCTATATTATGACAGCAATGGAAGCTGTGCGGCGCAGATTAAGACTGCGAGGCCGCACGGCAACATTGTTTTGCTCACAATTGACGGAATCGACTCCGTTGAGAAAGCACAAAAAATGAGGGGCAAAATCCTTTATATGAAGCGCAGCGATGCAAAGCTGCCCAAGGACAGTTATTTCATAGCCGAACTTATCGGATGCACCGTTTACGATGCAGACTGCCCCGATAAAGTTTACGGCACTCTTTCCGATGTCAGTCCCACGGGCGCAAACGATGTGTGGCACATAAAAAGCGATAACGGCAAGGAATATCTTATCCCCGCCATTCCTGATGTATGTGTTGAAACAGATGTTGCAAATAACCGTATTGTTATAAGACCGCTGAAAGGTATATTTGACGATGAGGATTGATATTTTAACTCTTTTTCCCGAGATGTGCGAAAGTGTACTCAGTGAGAGTATTGTCGGCAGAGCAAGAGCAAACGGATGCATTGAAATCAACTGCATCAATATCAGAGACTACACTCTCGATAAGCATAACCGCGTTGACGATGCACCGTACGGCGGAGGCACGGGAATGATAATGCAGACTCAACCGATTTACGACTGCTATACCGCACTTTGCAATGAAACGGGCACAAAGCCTCACCTCATCTATCTTTCACCGCAGGGCAAAACACTTACTCAAGAGCGTGTGAAAGAGCTTTCTACGCTTGATAACATCGCTCTTCTATGCGGACATTACGAAGGCATTGACCAACGTGTTATTGATGAAATAGTTGATGAAGAAATCTCAATCGGCGATTATGTCCTGACCGGCGGCGAATTGCCCGCTCTTGTGCTTGCAGACAGCATTTCAAGAATGATTCCCGGAGTACTTGCAAACGAAGATGCGTTTACTCTTGAAAGCCATTATTCGGGACTGCTTGAACATCCGCAGTATACACGTCCTTATGAATGGCACGGAGAAAAAGTTCCCGATGTTTTAATATCGGGGCACCACGCAAATATTCAGAAATGGCAGCGTGAGCAAAGTCTTAAGCGCACCCTTGAGCGCCGACCCGATATGCTTGAAAAAGCAGAACTTACTAAAAAAGATAGAGAATTTCTCGATAAAATTAAAACCACCGAAGTTTGATGACCTCGGTGGTTATTTTTATCATTTAAGCCGCTTTTACGGATGCTTTGTTTTTCTCTTTCTTTTCTCCGATTTTCTGGAAGAGGAAAACTAAAACAATCAGTGCCAAACCAACCGCATCGGTTGTAAGTCCGGGAATAATCATGCAAAG
>JAZSDF010000100.1:0-11506 GCA_045531035.1 Acutalibacteraceae bacterium
TTTCAAAAACTTCGGCGAGTACGATTGTTATTGCGAAGCTGACCGCCGCAAAAAGAAGCGGAGAACCGTTCATTCCGAAGTGCTGAAGGATAATCATCGGTATTCTCTGCAGAATATAAATTCCGAAAACCCTTTTTCCGAACCAACGCAGAACGCCGTTGTTGATGCTTATTCTCATTGAAATAAAAACAACGAGAAGTGCAAAAACAAGTGCCATGGGAACAAATATAACACGGGTTTTGCCGTTAAGAATGAGAAAATGATTGAGGGTTATGAACGCGGCGAGGGTGACTCCCGTGCATATTGCCCATTTGCCGAAGCTCGGGATAAGCGCCTTGTCGATATGAGGTTTTGCGATTGCATACCACATTCCGAGGGGATAACAAAGCAGAGTGTCGTACCACCAGTATTCTTTTCCTTTCAGGTAGATAAGCAGAACCGTTGCCGCAACGGAAAGAACGGTTGTGATTGCCGTGCCGAGGATAACGCGTTTTTTAACAAATCTGAAAGATATCCACGTTATTATATAAAGTATAAGAATAACGAAGATGAACCATACGCTGTTGCCGACCGCATCGAGACCGATGAAGGAAAGCAGCAGCTTTTTGATTGAATAGTTTTTGCCGAGTGCAAGACCGACGAAATAAAAAATCAGGATTGCGATATCATAGTGAAGAAGCACCTTCAATGCACGCTTTGAAACAAGGGTTTTAACATAGCCGTCCTTTTTTGCGAGACCGAGTGCAACTCCGTAGCCCGAATAGAAAAGGAACATGACAACCATCAGCTGACCAAGGAAAAGCATGAAATCCGTGAACGGCTTGTCATACCATTCCGAAGTCAGAGTGATGTACTGCCTGACGTGTGAAAAAAGAACGATTATAACGAAAATACCCTTTATCGCCCCCGTTTTTTGAGGTGACATATAATCTTCAAAGCCGTTTTTGCCAGAGAATTTTATTCCGATAATACAAAGAACAAGCAATGCCGCAAGAAAAAATACCATATAATCACCTTAAAGGAAAATTCTGTTGTATCTTGGCTTAAGTTCGATTGTTCCGTCGTTGTGAAGTGTTGTTATTGTTACGCCTTCAACCCATTCGCTTTCGGGCTTGCCTGTTTTGTCGCCCATGTTGTAGACGGCATAACCGCCGGGGAGACTGTAAGCAAGATGAACGCCTTTGTAAATTGCCGCCCAGTCGTTAACATGGTCATGGCCCGCAAAGACCGCCTGAGTGCAGCCTGTTTCGAGAATCGCATCGAACATTCCGCTGTTGAAGGACGAACAGCCTACGCTTTCATACTGTTCCCCGTAAAGAATTTCACATTCACCCGTGGGAACAAACCTGCCGTTTCCGTCGTCCTTGAAAGCATGGGAATATTCGCAGAGGGGAATGTGCATATACATGAACGAATCCGCAGAACCGTACTGCTTTTTGAGTCTTGCTGTTTCGTTTTTATAGAAATCAACCTGTTCTTTTTTGAGGAAATCGTAGCCATTGAAGTCTGAGGGAAGACCGTATTTTTTCTTGTCTCTGTCGAGAATATCTCTGCCCGAGTCAAAGTGGAAAAGAGTTTTGAGGAGCTTTCCGCCTTCGCCGAGAATGTTTACGGTGAAATTTCCGTATCCGAACATATCATCGGGACCGAATTTGCAAAGGCAATGGTCGTAATCGCAGAAGCTCTTGAAAAGAAGCCACTTGTAGAAGCCTCTGTCCTCTCTTGTCTCGTGATTTCCGAAAACGGCAGTCCAGTAAATGCCGATTTCTTCCATCATCTGCGCAAACTGAATTGCGTCAATCTGCTGATATTTCGAAAGAATGTTGTCGCCCGTGAGAACAACGAGGTCGGGCTTTATATCTTTAAGATGCTGAACGAAATTCTTAACCGCCTTGGTGTTTACTTCATGGTCAACATCAAAATGGAAATCCGTTGTTGAAACGATAACGAAGTCATCGCTCTTGATATTTCCGTTTTTGTCGACCTTTGCGATTGTGGTTGAATAATCGTTTTCGGAAATGATTTTTACGTCTGTTTCAATTTTTTCGGGATTTGCTCTTTTGCAATAAAGAGATTTCGGAAGCTTGCCTCCGCTGATTTTATAAATAATTTTTGCCACCGCAAGATGAATCCTTACCGCAGTCTGTCTTACAAAACCCCATATATTATAAAACATAGATGTTACCCCTTATTATCGATAGATAAGAGATGAAATCGGACCTGAGAGCGTTTTGCAAAGAAGAAGGAAATCAGCAAATGAAATCCATGCAAACGCTTCAAAACGGCTCATTCCGAAGTCTTCGGCAAATTTGTCGTCGCTCATTATGAGGTCGGTTACGGTGATAACATTTGATTCGTATTCCCAAGGGTTGTCTTCTTTAATTGTTATAAGACGGCTGCCTCTTGTGAAATCAATTCCGTAAGCATTGAATGAAACACCGGGAGTGTTGATAACATTGATTCCTCCGATATCAACTTCGTAGGTATTGTAGTGGTCGTGACCTGCAAGAATTGCAAGAACATCGCCTCTTTCAAGCATTGCATCAACTTCGCCGTGGTTGTAATATCCGGGTGAGGGCGGTTCATACATATGACCCGTAAAGGATTCTGTTTTGGGATTGAAAACGGAATATTTTACTCCGCTGTAGGTTTCAACAAAGGGATCAACTTCAAAAAGAGCCTTCGGGAACATTACCTCATAAACTTCCTGAACAACCATGTGCTGGAATACGAGCGAGGGAACCTTTGCGCCCGCCTTTTTCTCAAGCTTTTTGCTTTCGGATTTATACCATTCAATCTGGTCTTCTCTTACGGCATCATAGCCGAGTCTTTTGCCGTTTTCATCAGCAACATATGTGCCTGTGTCAAGCATCCAGACATTGAACTTTATGTTATTTCCGTCGGAAGAATATACGGGGAGATTGTGGTTTGCACAGCCGCTCATTTTGGGGTCAACATCATATGCGAGGCAGTATTTTCCGCCGTGCTTCTGATACATCTTGAGGAGAGTATCCTTGTCAACACCCTGCTCATCGTCGTGGTTTCCGAAAACGAGGGTAAAATATGTTTCATTCTTAACAAAGATATCAGCGATTTCCTTGATTGCGTCATCTTTGTCTTCTTTTGATGCAACGCAGTTGTCACCGCCGAGAACAACAAGGTCGGGGTCATAAACTTCAAGCATACGGTTAATATACTTAATCATTTCTTCCTTGGCGGGATAGCCGTCCTGCATATCGCAGATATGAAGAATGTCGAATTCGCCGTTTTCGTCGAATTTGAGTGTGGGCTGTGCTGCGTATGCGGATGCGAAAACCGAACCGAAAACAAGACACAGAGCAAGAATTGCCGAAAGTATACGTTTTGTCATAGAAAAAACCTCCATATATTTTATGTAACTATTATAAATGTTTAAAATATGTTTGTCAATTTAAAGCATTGAAATTAAAAATTTTTTATTCTATAATAATCATATAAATCCGAAAAGGAGATTTGCTATGGAAAAAGCAGCAAAAAATGCAGGTGCGGATAATTTTACTCCGTCAATACCGCAGTATTTTTCATGGATAAACAACACCAACGAGGGTGCAACCGAAGAACAGACCCTCATAAATCTTGACTTTTTCAGATATCTCAAGGATACCTACGGCATGAATCTGCGTATTTACGCATGGGATGCAGGTAACTACGACGGTGCAAGCGAGGGTTACGGCAATGTGAACAGCGAAAAATTCCGTTCGCAGTATCCCGAGGGATATAAAAACGTTGTTGAAAAGGCGAAGGAAATCGGTATCCGCTTCGGTCTGTGGGGCAGTCCCGACGGTTTCGGCGACACTCCCGAGGAAGAAAAAGACCGCTTCGATTTCTTCGTTCATCTTTGCAAAGATTATGATTTTGCTCTCTTCAAGCTTGACGGCGTCTGCGGTCATCTCCGCCCCGAAAAAGCGGAAGTTTTTGCGGATATGCTTAAGGAATGTCGTAAATATTCGCCCGATTTGGTTGTCCTCAACCACCGCCTTAATTTCTACGAAGCGGAAAAACATATCACAACCTATCTCTGGAACGGCGACGAAACCTATGTTGACGTGCTTTCCTGCAACAAACAGACCGCCATGCACCACAGAGGTTTTATGTTCACAAGAGGCCATACCGATAACCTTGAACGCCTTGCGGAGGACCACGGTGTCTGCATTTCATCAAACATCGACTATTTTGAGGATGAGCTGATTTATCAGGCGTTCAACCGTTCGCTTATTCTTGCCCCCGAAATTTACGGCAATCCGTGGCTTATGCGTGATGACGAGCTCCCGAAGCTTGCGAGGATATATAATCTTCACGCAAGAAATGCGGAAATTCTTGTCAACGGCAAGCTTCTTCCCGAGGAATACGGCGACAATGCGTGCTCGAGAGGTTCGGACACAAAGAGATTCATCGCTTCGGGCAATAATTCGTGGGAAACAAAAACGGTTAAAATCAATATCGGCGAGGAGATAGGAATATCAACGGATTTGCCCGTTGCGGTAAATATTCACCACCCCTATGAGAAGCATCTCGGAGTGTTTAAGGTCGGCGATACCGTTGAGGTTGAACTCATGCCGTTCCGTGCTTCGCTTATCGAAATCGCTATTGAAAACGAAGCCGAACCCATGCTTTTGAATTGCGAATATGAGATAATCAAGGAAGAAAAAGACGGTACTCCCGCCGAGATAAAAATCCTCAAAGATGAAAATACCGATATAAAAGAAAAAGCGCCGATATATCTCGGCACTCTTGAAAACAGCGAAAGAAACCCCGAAAACGGTGAGCTTTTTTATGAATCGGCGATGTATTCGGTTACGAACGATGCTCTCGAAAGCAGGTCGCTCCGACGCTCGGGCGAAACTGCGATTCCCGAGGTGAAAGCAGCGAGGGATGCGTTTTTCAATCAGGAAACATATAAGCTCAGAGGCTGTGAAGCAAGGAATATGTTTGACGGCAGACCAGACACATTTTTCGATGCGCAGAGCAAGACATATCTTGACGAAAATCAGCGTATCAACGGCGGATGTCTGCGAGTTGACTTCGGCGAAGAAATCGACTGCGACAGCGTGGAAATCGAGTTTTTCTCTGCAGATTATCAGACCAGAGAGGTTGAAATCCAGAAGCTTCCGCTCTATGCCGAATATTCGTCAGACCTCAGGAATTGGAACACCTCGGAGCTTGTAAAAACAAGCATTTCCGATGACGATTTCACTTCAAAAGTCGTCAGATTTACCGTTCACACAACCTACGATTTGCACGGCAAAAAGATCGTTGCAAGCTACGGAGTAAACGGTAAAATCCGATATCTCCGCATTGACAATCCCGTTGACAGAATCTATGCCGTGAGGCTCATAAAAGACGGCAAAGTCCTTGATATCAAAGAACCTTTTGCCAATAATATGCAGGCTCATTACCGCCATAAAAGGATTCAGCTTGCAAAGAGCGGAGAGGTTGTTATTCCCGCATACAGAAAGGGTTCAAAGCTTGCCGTTGCAATTGAGGGCGAGCACGGTAAAGAATGTGTTTACTGCGTTGCCGAAATCGGCGGAAAGCTCTGCGGTTTCCCCGAAAGAGCACCCGACTATAAGGCGAATCAATGGGAGCACAGTGTCTGCGGTACAGATTCAAACAACACATTTTTTCTTGAACTGCCCGAGGGTCTTGAAGGCGGAAAAATAAAAATTCACGCCGTCTTTTCAAACCGTTGGAAGGGCGAAAAAACGACGTGTAATGTGTATTTATGTGATAAGCATTAAAGCATTTCAGCTATTGCATCAACGCATTGCTCGGGTGTGCTGTCGGAGCAGTCAACCGTGATATCGGCATATTTTTCATAAAGGGGCGCACGCTCGGAATAAAGCTCCGAAATTGTTGTTCCCTCTTTTATTGCAATGCCTCGGGTATGAATGTTGCAGATACGTTTCTCAAGCTCGTCTGCACTGACCTTAAGATAAACAACAATGCCGTTATCCTTAAGATTTTTCATGGCATTTTCGCCGTAAACGGCACTTCCGCCCGTGGCAACAACACAGTTTTCAAATCTCTGCGCACCGATGATTTCATCTTCAATTCTGATGAATTCTTCGGTGCCTTTTTCTTTTATGATTTCACAGAGTGCAGAGCCTTCTTTTTTCTGAATAATCAAATCCGTGTCGCAGAAATCCATGAGCATGGTTTTTGCAAGAAGAACTCCGATTGTGCTTTTGCCTGCACCGGGCATGCCAATTAAAACGATATTTTTCATTTTTAACTTCCTTTTGTTGTTTCTTCCTTTGTGGTTTCTATTACAATTGCACTCTGCGGTGCCGATGTAGTTGCGGGAGGTTCGTTTACGGGAAAATCAAAGCCTCTGATGAAGCCTCCGAGCTCGAGAGAACAGATATCTCCGCCGATAACCCTGCCGTCAAAAACAAGGATATTCGCCTGAACGGACTGCGTGTTTTCAAGTCCGGGATAGTTGAGCACGGTGTAGGTCCACCGTTTTGCGCGCATACCCTTGAACGGTTCAAGGTCAAGACTCTGCGCCTTGTTCATTTCGGCGTATTCGGTGTAGCCGTCGTCAAAATTCTCGGGGATGATAACCTCGCTCACCTCAACGGGGTCCTCGGAAATTTTCCATCCGAACTGCGAAAGAAAGGCTCTTCTTTCCGCCGCCGTTTCCGCTTTGTAGTTTATTACGGAATCGTTTGCGGCAGGCTGTTTTCCTCTGCCGATAACCATGAAAAGCGCCACGGAAAGGGCAATTATCGCAATAACAAGAGCCGCAATTTTTGTTTTTGATGTTTTAACAGAAAATACAAACATTTTAATTCACCGCCTGAACAATATATATTCACACGGAAACGGTAATATTCATATTTTCATCGGAAGGAGCATGATTCCTTGCGAAGTGATGTCGATTGCGCCGTATTCACCCTTTGCAATGCTTCCGGGATTCATGATGTGAAGCCCGTCGTCATAAGCGGTAACACTTTCGTGGGTGTGGCCGTATAATGCAATAGCGGCGCCGGTTGTTTTTGCTTTTTCAACAAAATGGGTGATGCCGTGCTTGACAAATTCATTGTGGCCGTGGGAACAGAAAATCTTGACTCCCGAAACGGAAACAAGCTCGTTATTCGGCAGAAGCGAATAAAAATCACAGTTTCCGCAGACCTGAACAACCTTTCTGTTTCCGATTTCCTCTCTGAGCAGGTCGATATCCCTTTCGCCGTCGCCGAGATGGATAATCATATCCGCTTCGCCGTGTTTGGATATTGCCTCGCGCATGCGGTATGTTGAGCCGTGCGAGTCCGAAAAAACAAGGATTCTCAAAGCATCATCTCCGTTCTACACAATGGTTTCATAACATAATAATTATATTGGATAAAGGCGGTGATTGCAACGGGTAACACAAATTTTTCTCCCGAGGAGCTTCTTCGGCTTGCTAAATCGGTGAAGGGCAACAAGCCCGAAGATATGCTTTCGGCAATGCAGAACAAGCTCCCCGAAAACGGTGTCAGCGAAATCAAGCGTATTCTCGGCGATAAAAAAGCGTTGGAGGAGCTTCTGAAAAGCGAACAGGCGCAGAAAATCATGAAGCAATTCGGTAAAAAATAATATGGATATGAACATGGATAACATAAACGAAATCCTTTCCTCTCTTACCGATGAGGATATGGAAAATCTGCGTGCTGCGGCTGAAAATCTCTTTTCTTCCGAAGAAAAAACGGAGAGAAAAGAGAGCTTCGGCTTTGGCGGTATGCCCGATTTGTCAAATATACTCGGCAACGCACGGCTGATGTCGGGGATAACCTCGATTATGGGTGCAATGAACAAAACCGACAGCCGTACAAGGCTCATTGAAGCACTTAAACCTCTTTTATCCGAAAACAGACGGCGCAGAGCTGACGAAGCGATGCAGATGGTGAAGCTTTTTGAACTTCTGCCTATGATAACCAACCTATTTGGCGGTGATAACAATAACTACTGATTCCGATATAAATCTCATCCTGCCCATAACGGTTTTGCTTCTTGCGGAAAACGCGGATTTTTCGCTGATATTTGCGATGATTTATATTCTCACTTGAAAAAAGGGGAATTATATAGTAAAATAAGCGCAAAGGAGTGAAAAACATGGTTTATAAATATAAAACAAGAGGCACATGTGCAAGAATGATTGAGTTTGAGCTTGACGGAGAAACCGTTAAAAATGTCCGCTTTGAGGGCGGCTGCAACGGAAATCTCAAGGGCATAGGCTCAATTGTTGAGGGCATGAACGCAAAGGATGTTATTGCAAAGCTTGAAGGTATCCGCTGCGGATTCAAAACAACATCGTGCCCCGACCAGCTTGCAAAGGCACTCAGGGAGGCAGTTGAAAATGGATAACAAGAAAAACATCAGACTTACTTTTTACGTTGTGTGCGGACTTCTTCTCGGCGCACCGTACATATGGAGAATAATCAAAATTATTCCCGAAATCCTTGCAGAGCTTGAAAATGCTGCGGAAATCCTTGCGGCGGCGGGCTATGCGGTTCTCGTTATCGCTTCGGTTGCAATTGCGTACAAACTCGGCGAAGCGCTTTGGATAAAAATCGTCAACATCTATTCGATGATAGGTCTTGCCGTGAGCGTTATCACGATGATGACCAGAGCAATCGGAATTTCAGAGATGTTTGAGGTTGTTTTCGAGCTTATCTGCGCACCGTTCTACGGCATTGAATCGCCCCTTGCGGTGACAATTCTTATGCTGATTATTTCCATAACGGCATATATGTTCCTCAACAAAGTTCCCGCAAAAACAAACAATAACCAGCAATAAAAACAAGCCGTCTCATAGGAGGCGGCTTTGACTTTGTCCAAAAGCAAGAAAAAGATGCACGAGGCATCTTTTTCTGCATGGGGTTGAATTGAGGAGGGGTATTGCGTACTCAATAATGAGCAGTACCTTGCGGGTTGCGGCTCCCGCTCGGTACATCTGTATAATAACCCTCAAATGTTAATTCCGTGTGAATTCAATTTTAACAGTTGTGAGATATTTTATTAATAACGGTTTGAAATTGCTGTTTCAAATTCTTTTTTCAGCTCTTCCTTGACCGTGCCCTTGAGCAGGTTGAGGGAGAGTATTTTGTTTGCCTTCATATTGTCACGGCACATGAAGTCACCGCCGACAATGTTGACTCTTTCAAGCATAACGGGGTCTGCGGCAACATCGTCGATTATCTGATTGAAATAGGGTCTTATCATGTCGTCAAGGTCGTCGGGCCACTTTGTCCAGCCGTTTTCCGTGCCGGGATTCGGAGTCTGCTGGGTCTGGAAACGAACAAATCCGTCGTATTCTTTTTCGGTTAAATATTTGAGAATTTCCTTTGCGAATTTCTGCGGTTTGTAGCCGTAAACAACGGAGCTCCACGGGTCGTGATAAGGGCAGTTAACGCTGAAATCATATTCCTTGTTTCCGTTGATAATTATGTATTTTTTGCCCGATTTACGGATATCGCCGAGGGTCAGTTCATCAATGTTTTCAACATCCGTGAGGGCGTATTTTTCGGGTGAAAGATATTCACGGATAAGTCGGCTCGTTTCGGCGGAATTGCCGTTGTAGCTGAGCTTGAAAGGACCGATTTTCTGATTCATATAGGTTATCATTGAGATAACAAAAAACTCGTTTTCACATTCATTCAGAATCATTTTCAGGCTTTCAAACGCAAGCTCTGCGGGCATACCCGTCATGATTCCGTGACCGATGAAAAGCCTGCCCTTTTTGTCCGCTTTGAGTCTTATATCAAACGCACGCACTCCGTGGGCATACTGCTCATAGAGCGAACTGTTCTGGCATTTTGCGAATTTGGACATACCCATTGTGCCCGAATTATGTGAGCCGGGCATTGCAAGCTTTGTTATTTTTGCATCGTCCGAAATATATGACATCCAGTTTTTGAGAAACATAATTACACCGCCTTTTCTGCCGTTTATTTTACCATACGAAATATGCTGTTGTCAAATATGGTATAGGTATGACAAAATATACAAAAAATATGCAAAAAAGGGATTAATTCGGTAGAAAATTTTTTATAAAAAAGTAGCAATTTCTATAAATGTATGTTATAATTATTTAAAATGCGGAATTGCGGAATAAAGCCTCGGTTTTGCATAAAACAGTTATGTTTAAATTTTCATTCAGGAGGAATGACTTAATGCTTAAGAAAATCAGCAACCTGCCTTTCACAGGCACTCCCGAGCAGGAGGCTCAGCTTAAGGCAATCATCGCAGAATGTGCGGGCGACAAGAGCATGCTCATGCACGTTATGCAGGAAGCTCAGAACATCTACGGCTACCTGCCCATCGAAGTTCAGACCATGATTGCAGACGGAATGAACGTTCCCCTTGAGAAGGTTTACGGCGTTGCAACATTCTACGCTCTCTTCTGACTCACTCCCAAGGGAAAATACAATGTTTCCGTTTGCCTCGGTACAGCTTGCTACGTTAAGGGTTCACAGGAAATCCTCGACAAGATTTGCGAAGTTCTCGGAATCGGTGCAGGCGAGTGCACAGAGGACCTCAAGTTCTCAGTTGAAGCTTGCCGCTGCATCGGTGCCTGCGGTCTTGCTCCCGTTTTCACAATCAATGATGACGTTTACGGCAGAGTAACTCCCGACGAGATTCCCGACATTCTCGCAAAATATAACTAATCTCACAGAAAATGAGGGATTTGGCATGACAATCAACACTGTTAAAAATTTGCTTGAAGCGGAAATTCTCTGCGGAAGCGAAAGCCTCGGAGAAGAAGTCCATTCTGCCTGCGGAAGCGACATGATGAGCGATGTGCTCGCATATGTTAAAGACCAGGCGGTTATGCTTACGGGGCTTGTCAATGCACAGGTTATCCGTACTGCTGAAATGATGGATATGAAATGTATTGTTTTTGTCCGTTCAAAGCGTCCGTCGGCGGATATGCTCGAGCTTGCGGAAGAACACGGAATTTCCGTTATGACAACGGCGAAGCGTATGTATGACGCTTGCGGAATTCTCTATTCAAACGGACTCAAAGGAAATGGTGAATGAAATGGCTGAACCCCTGATATTCCACTTTGACGTTGACGGCGATAATTTCACGTCGGCGGGTCAGGCTTCGGTGCAGGTGAAGAAAAACCTCCGCCAGCTCGGAATCGACCCTGAAACAATCCGCAGAGTTTCCATTGCGATGTATGAAGGCGAAATCAACATGGTCATTCACGCAAAGGGCGGAGAGGCAGATGTTATCGTCAGCGACGAAAGTATTGAGATAATTCTCAAGGATACGGGACCCGGCATTGCAAATATCGAGCAGGCCATGCAGGAGGGCTTTTCAACCGCCCCCGACAATGTACGCTCACTCGGCTTCGGTGCGGGAATGGGTCTGCCCAACATGAAAAGATATACCGATGAAATGCAGATTGATTCGGTTGTGGGCGAAGGTACTACCATCACAATGAAGGTTAATCTTTAATGCCCTTCCGAATCGGGAAGG
>JAZSDF010000123.1:0-28739 GCA_045531035.1 Acutalibacteraceae bacterium
ACAAGAATAATGCAGAAGCTCGGCGGCTTTGCGGCTGTTGCTGTTTTCTTCGCAGTGTTCATTGTTATGCAGGTTATCGATGTTCTCCTTGCACAGTATGTTCCTCTTTCAATCGTTCTCACAAGTGAGGGACTTTTCTACAGCACCGAGTCCACCATGGCTGACCCCCTCGGATTGAGCTTCGGTATTGCGGGAACACTTTTCAATGTTGTATGCGGTGCTCTTCTTTTCGTGGGAACAGCAAAGCTTATGAATTCAAAGGTTAATATCAAATAATGAGCGAAAAAAAGACTAAAATCGGTATTTTCGGAGGAACCTTCAATCCGCCGCATCTCGGTCATGTGCGCCTTGTCAACGAAGCGGCAGACAGAATCGGCGCGGATAAGGTGCTGATAATTCCCTCCTGCATACCTCCTCATAAAATGCCCGGCAAGCTTGCAGGCGGAGACGAGCGCATGGAAATGTGCCGCCTTGCTTTTGAGGGCGAACGCTTTGAGATATCCTCAATCGAGCTTGACAGAGGCGACAAAAGCTACACGGTTGAAACCCTCCGTGAACTTAAAAGGATTTATCCCGACAGCGAGCTTTATTTCATTATCGGCTCGGATATGCTTGAAACCTTTACTCAGTGGTACAGGTGGGAAGAAATTCTTACCCTTGCAACCGTCTGTGCGGCTTCGAGAGAAGAGGGCTTCAAAGCGGATTTGTCGGCGTATACTCCCGAACAGAGAGAAAAAATAATTTTCCTTGATATTCAGCCGCTTGAGGTGAGTTCAACTCAGATAAGGGTTGAAATTGCAAAAGACGGAACTCCCGAGTTTTTATCTCCCGAGGTGATGAAATATATTGAGGAGAACGGGCTTTATGATGACGGGCTTTCGGAATACCGCAAAATCCTTAAAGAAAAGCTCGATGATTATCGGATTTACCACAGCGAGTGCGTGAGCGAATGTGCAGCCGTGCTTGCTGAAAAATACGGTGCCGACCCCGAAAAGGCACGCCTTGCGGGTCTTGTGCACGATGTTATGAAAAATGCGGATACCGACGGTCATTTCGAATATATCGAAAAAAGCGGAGAGAAGCTGACTTCTGTTGATTTTTCAAATCCGAAGGTATGGCATCAGATATCGGGTGCGGCATATCTCAGAGAAAACGGAATTATTTCCGATGAAGAAATTCTCGGTGCAGTAAGATGGCACACAACGGGAAAAGCGGGCATGACGTTGCTTGAAAAAATAGTTTATGTTGCGGATTTCATTTCTGCGGACAGAGATTATTCCGATGTCGGAGTCGTGAGAAGGCTTGCGGATAAAAGCCTTGAAGAGGCGATTCTTTATACCTCACGCTACACCGTGAATAAATTGGCATCAAACAGCATGCCTATTCACCCCGCAACCGTGGAATGTTATAACGATATGATAATATCGAAAGGATAAGATATATGGAATCAAATGTACTTGTTAAAGAAATAGCAAAGGTGCTTGATGAGAAAAAAGCGATAGATATAACCGCCATCAAAACCGAAGAAGTAACAATCGTTTCCGATTATTTTGTTATCGCTTCGGGTACTTCAAACACCCATGCAAAATCGCTTGCCGATGATGTTGAGTACGAAATCAAACAGCGACTCGGCATTGACCCCGAGCATATCGAGGGCAGAGCAACAGGCTGGATTCTTCTTGACTACGGCACGGTTATTCTCCATGTTTTTACTCAGGAAAACAGAGATTACTATAATCTTGAACGACTCTGGGCAGACGCAAGCGTTGTTGACCTGAGCGATGTTCTGACAGAAGATTGATATTTATATAAAAGAGGTTGAATTAAATGGCACAGTACGATTTTAAAAACGTAGAAAAAAAGTGGCAGGATATATGGGATAAAAACAAGACCTTTGAATGTACAGATGACTATTCCAAAAAGAAATTCTATGCTCTTGTTGAATTCCCCTATCCCTCGGGTGCGGGTATGCACGTCGGCCATATCAAGGCTTATTCGGGTCTTGAGGTTGTTTCAAGAAAGAGAAGACTTGAAGGCTACAACGTTCTTTTCCCCATCGGTTTCGATGCATACGGTCTTCCCACCGAAAACTATGCTATCAAAACAAACACACATCCCAGAATCGTTACCGATAACAACATCGAAAAGTTCACAAGTCAGCTCCGCAGAGTAGGCTTTTCCTTTGACTGGTCAAAGGTTATTGACACAACAGAGAAGGACTATTACAAGTGGACACAGTGGATTTTCCTCAAGATGTTTGAGCATAATCTTGTTTTCAGGGATAAGACTCTCGTTAACTACTGCCCCCATTGTAAGGTTGTTCTTTCAAACGAGGATTCGCAGGGCGGTAAATGCGATATATGCCACAGCGATATCGTTCAGAAGTCCAAGGACGTATGGTATCTCCGCATAACAGAGTATGCCGACAAACTCCTTGAAGGGCTTAAGGAAGTTGACTATCTTCCCAACATAAAGCTCCAGCAGGAAAACTGGATAGGCAAGTCAACGGGCGCATTTGTTAACTTCTGCGTTAACGGCACCGATGAAAAGCTCAAGATTTACACAACACGCCCCGACACTCTCTTCGGCGTTACCTTCATGGTAATGGCACCCGAGCATCCTCTCATTGACAAGTACGCTTCAATGATAGGCAACATGGATGAGGTTGAGGCTTACAGAGATATGTGCAGCAAGAAGTCTGCATTTGAAAGAACTCAGCTTGTCAAGGATAAGACGCGCGTTAAGCTCAGCGGCTTCACCGCAACAAATCCCGTCAACGGCAAGGAAGTTCCCATCTATATTTCCGACTATGTTATGATGGGCTACGGTACGGGCGCAATCATGGCTGTTCCCGCACACGACCAGCGTGACTATGAATTTGCAAAGAAGTTCGGCATTGATATCATTGAGGTTATCAAGGGCGGAGATATTGAAGTTGAAGCATATACAGGCGACGGCGAAATGGTTAACTCCGATTTCCTCAACGGCATGACCAACAAGAAGGATTCCATCGAAAAGATGGCAGAATTCCTTCAGGAAAAGGGTATCGGCGAAAAGGGTGTTCAGTATAAGATGAATGACTGGGCGTTCAACCGTCAGAGATACTGGGGCGAACCCATTCCCATCGTTCATTGCCCCCATTGCGGAATTGTTCCCGTTCCCTATAATGAGCTTCCTCTCGAGCTTCCCGATGTTGAGAACTTTGAACCCGGCACAGACGGTGAAAGCCCGCTTGCAAAGATTGAGTCATTTGTAAACTGCACCTGCCCCAAGTGCGGCGCAGCAGCAAAGAGAGAAACCGATACCATGCCTCAGTGGGCAGGTTCATCATGGTATTTCCTCCGCTACATTGACCCCCACAACACCGAAACCTTCGCAGATAAGGATAAGCTTAAGTACTGGATGCCCGTTGACTGGTATAACGGCGGCATGGAGCACGTTACAAGACACCTTATCTATTCAAGATTCTGGTATAAATTCCTCTATGACCTCGGCGAAGTTCCCGTTTCCGAGCCTTATGCAAAGAGAACGGCTCAGGGTCTTATTCTCGGACCCGACGGCGAAAAGATGTCCAAGTCAAAGGGTAACGTTATCGACCCCAACGAGGTTGTTGACGAATTCGGTGCAGACGTACTCCGTTCTTATGTTCTTTTCATGGGTGACTACGAAAAGGCTGCTCCCTGGAGCGAAACCTCCGTTAAGGGCTGCAAGAGATTTATCGACAGAGTATGGGGTATGCTCGATATCGTAACCGACGGCGACGCATATTCAAAGGAACTCGAAAGCAGCTTCCACAAGACAGTCAAGAAGGTTTCGAATGATATTGAAACCCTTAAGTATAACACCGCAATTGCCGCTCTCATGACTCTCACAAACGAGATTTATGCAAAGGGCGCAATCAACAAGGCAGAGCTTAAGACCTTCATCACTCTTCTTAATCCCATTGCTCCTCATATCACCGAGGAAATCTGGGAGGTTGCAGGCTTTGAGGGTATGCTCAACGAAACAAGCTGGCCCACCTATAACGAGGCAAAGTGCGTTGATAACGAGGTTGAAATTGCCGTTCAGATTAACGGTAAGGTAAGAGAAAAGCTTGTTATCCCCGCAGAAGCAACTCAGGAAGAAGCAATTGCCGCCGCTAAAGCCAACGAAAAAATTGCTGCCGCTATCGACGGAATGACCATCGTTAAGGAGCTTTATGTCAAGGGCAGACTTGTTAATATTGTAGTCAGACCCTGATTGTCCGAAAAAATTCATATTTTTATGGTTGACAATTCGGGTGTCCGTATTGTATAATAGCAGATAAGCTATGAAAATTAGTCCCTGTTTATAAGACGAGGGGAGGGAATACATTGAGTCAGGTAAAAGTTAAGGAAGGCGAGTCACTCGAAAACGCACTCAGAAGATTCAAGAGACAGACATCAAGAGACGGCGTTATCCAGGAGGTTCGCAAAAGAGAACACTATGAGAAGCCTTCGGTAAAGAGAAAGAAGAAGTCCGAAGCTGCTCGTAAGCGTAAGTTTAAATAATTAAATCTTACAAAACGAAAGGCATCCCGATAAGGGGTGCCTTTTTTGTGTATATTTTAAAAGCAAAAAACAAAACCTCCGCACCGAAGTGCGGAGGCAATTTTCAAATTAATTTGAAATTAATACTTGATATTTGAGAATTCGCCTGTTGTTCTTGCAGCGCCGTCGCCGTTAACATTACCAACGAGGATCTTAACCTGAAGAGTTGCAGCGAAATCATACTGATACTTAATGTTTGTAACCTTGCCGTTTTCAACCTTAACTGTTACCTTGATGTTTGTGTAGGAAACATCTGTGCTGTTGAGCTTGATAAGGCTGCCTGCTGTATCCTGGATGCTTGTGTCAACTTCTTCGTGTGTGATGAAGTCGTTTGTGAATCTGTGAAGAGGAGTTGCGTTTGTCTTCTTGGGGTTAGCAGCGTTAGCAAGTGTGAATGTGTAAACGCCGTTTTCAGCCTTGAAGTTGCCGAGGTCAGCTTCTGTGAGCTTTGTTGCCTTGAGCTGATAATCTTCATCGGGCTTATCCTTGGGGAATGTACCCTTCTTTGTGCCTATACCGAGGAAACCGCCAACAACTGAGCTGAGGTCGGAGTTTTCGTCAACCATTTTGATAACTTTGTTGAGAGCTTCTGTTGAGTCACCAACATCGATGGGGTCTGTGTACTGGCAGGTTCTGTTGTAGTTGTATGAGCCCTTTGCAGCCTTAGCTGTTTCAGCGTTAAGGAATGCAGCGAATTCAGCCTTTGTCATGTCAGCTGCGGGAGCTGCTGTTTCGCCTTCAGCGAGAGTTGTGTCCTCAACTGCTGCTGAGGGATCTTCAACTGCTGCTGTTGTGTCTTCAACAACTGCTGCTGTGGTATCTTCAACTGCTGCTGTAGTATCTTCTTCTACTGCTGCTGTTGTGTCTTCAACTACGGGAGCTGTTGTGGTTGTTGTGTCTTCTGTGTTGTCGCCGCAAGCTGCAAATGCGAAGAGCATTGAAGCTGCGAGGAGAATTGCGAGAAGTTTTTTCATGATTCTTCCTCCTGAAAAATTATGTTGTTATTTTGCGGCACCAAGCACCGCACATTTATTTATATTAAAAATACCTCATAATAATCAATTTGTCAAGTGAAAAAGAGAAAAAGCAGCTTTGAAAAAACCGGACAATTATATATTAATGTTTACATATTATTAATATTTAATGGTGACATATTTAAAAAAGTATGTTATAATATCAAAATATAATGGAGGAGTATGGCGATGAAAAGATTTGTTTCATGGAATGTCAACGGAATAAGAGCGTGCCTCGGCAAGGATTTTTATGAAAGCTTTGCATCGCTTGATGCCGATATTTTCTGCCTGCAGGAAACCAAAATGCAGGAGGGTCAGGCAGAGCTTACCCTTGACGGCTATCATCAGTATTGGAACTATGCCGAGAAAAAAGGATATTCGGGTACGGCAGTGTTCACCCGTGAAGAACCGATTTCCGTTTCATACGGCCTCGGTATTCCCGAGCACGACACCGAAGGCAGAGTCATCACTCTTGAATTTGACAATTACTATTTTATAACCGTTTATGTACCCAATGCCCGTGACGGACTTGTAAGACTTGACTACCGCATGGAGTGGGAGGACGCTTTCAGAAATTATATTATCGAACTCGATAAGAAAAAGCCCGTTGTTTTTTGCGGCGACCTGAATGTTGCCCACAAGGAAATCGACCTCAAAAATCCGAAGTCAAACCGCAAAAATCCCGGCTTTACCGATGAGGAGAGAGGCAAGTTCTCCGAAATGCTGGGAAGCGGATTTGTTGACACCTTCAGATATTTCTATCCCGACCTTGAGGGGGCATACAGCTGGTGGTCTTACCGTTTTTCGGCAAGAGCAAAAAACGCGGGTTGGAGAATCGACTATTTCATTGTTTCCGAAAGACTTAAAGAAAAGCTGAAGGATGCAAAAATTCACAACGAAATTTTCGGCTCGGACCATTGTCCCGTTGAAGTTGAAATTGAGCTGTAAGGAGAAACTGAAATGAAAAATAAATCTTTGACAATAATCACCGCCGTTTTAGCTGTTGTTGCAATAATTTCGGGAATTGTTTTCTTTGTTTCAAGCGGTGACAATGCACCCGAAATCAAGGACGAGCCGCCCGTTGCTTATTCCTATGAACAGAGTGAATATACAATGAGTGACAATCTTTCCGTAAAGGGTGCGAACGGTGAGATTTATCTTCCCACGGATTTTGAAAACGTATATTATACCGCAGACCTCAAGGGCTCGGTTAAATTCTATGAATATTCGGGCGGTCAGATGGTTGCAAGCACTCTTGCGGTAAAGCAGATAAAGACCACTCTTGCCGCATCATATGAAAAAATCCCCGTAACCGTTAATTATATTGAAAAAGACGGCAAGGCTTGCGGCTACGGTCTTTTCACCTCGGATATGAGCGCTGATGTTGATGTTTATTCCTATGCCTTTGTAAAGCTTACCGCAAAGCCCTCGGGCTACGGCACAGGTTATCTTCTTCTTGCCGATTTTGATAAAAATAATTTCTACAAGGCAGACAAAATTTATTCCGAAATCTATAATTTTGACCTTGTAAGCGGCAAGGCATCAACATATGTTTCAAACAATACCCGCCTTATCGACAAAAACGGCTCATTCCGTCAGGACTGGACAATGCTCACCGACGATTTCATAAAGAATCTCGGCGGTGCAAAATATTTCATTTCTTCAAGATATTATAACGAAAGTGAAAAAGGTAAGCGTGCCGATATCATGGAGCTTTCAAGTGCTTACAGACCCAAGGTTATTGTCGAGGATATCCTTGGTATCTGGTTTGTCAATGATGCAAACGGTATGCATTATCTCCGCAAAAACGAAAACGGCTTTGCAAATATGTGCAACGACCGTGTTCTCACCGAGTTTGAGGGCAACTATTTCACCGATTATATGCAGAGCGGAAAGTATCTCATAAATAAAAAGAGCCTTGAAATTATCGACCTTATGACAGGCGAAATCAAGACTCTTAAGGATATCAATATTGCATCGGCTGATGTTTTTTCAGTCAGTCCCGACGGCACAAAGGCTGTTTTTGCCTCGTATGGCAGAATGAACGAAAACGGCGCACCGATTCAGACTGTTATTTACTGCACAACCGACAATTCCGCTTCCCCCGTTGTTTTCAGCGAACCCATGCTCTTTGACGAAAGCGCAGGATTTGTATGGGTTGACGGCGGTGTCATGAGTGTCCGTGCATTGACTGCAGACGGCTCAAAGGTTGGTTCGGTTGTTTATGCGTTTTAAACGTTTTCCTCACGGAAATCAACTGTCAGCTCCTGTCTTTTGGGCTTGAGCTGAGTATATTTTATTCCTGCAGCGTCAAACATTCTTTTTGAAGCTCTTGTGCCGGGAGTGTCGGCATATTTATCCGAAATATAAACAACCTCTTTTATTCCGCACTGAATGATGGCTTTTGCACATTCGTTGCAAGGGAAAAGAGCAACATAAATCTTGCAGCCCTCGAGGTTTGAGCCTCTGCTGTTGAGAATTGCGTTCAGTTCGGCATGGCAAACATAGGGATATTTGGTGTCATAGGTTTCGCCTGTTCTTTCCCAAGGGAACTCGTCATCGCTGCAGCCGAGAGGGAAGCCGTTATAACCGACGGACATAATCTTGTTGCGGTCATTGACTATGCAGGCACCGACCTGTGTGTTGGGGTCCTTGCTTCTGTAGGAAGAAAGCATGGCGATACCCATGAAATATTCGTCCCATGTGATATAATCTTCTCTTTTAGGCATGTCTGAACTCTCCTTAATTATTAATCCGAAAAAATATTAACACAAAAAATAAATTTTTACAATAGAAAAAATAATTCCGAATCAAACATGAGGTGTACTATGGGTCTTTTGAAAAAAATCTTCGGCGACTATTCCCAGAAAGAAGTCAAGCGAATCCGTCCGCTTTGCAACAAGGTTCTTGACCTTGAAGAGGAATATTCCCGTCTTACGGACGAACAGCTTCAGGCGAAAACTCCCGAATTCAGAGAACGTCTTGCAAACGGCGAAACACTTGACGATATTCTTCCCGAGGCATTTGCCGCCTGCCGTGAGGCATCATGGCGTGTTCTTGGACTGAAGCACTTCCCCGTGCAGATTATCGGCGGTATCATTCTGCATCAGGGCAGAATTGCCGAAATGAAAACTGGTGAAGGTAAAACTCTTGTTGCAACCCTTCCCGCATACCTCAACGGTCTTTCGGGCGAAGGCGTTCATATCGTTACAGTTAATGACTATCTTGCACGACGTGACAGTGAGTGGATGGGCAAGGTTTACCGCTTCATGGGTCTGACAGTCGGCCTTATTATCCATGAAAAAGAAAACGCAGAGAGAAAAGAAGCTTATGCTGCCGATATCACATACGGCACAAACAACGAAATGGGCTTCGACTATCTGCGTGACAACATGGTTGTTTATAAGGAACACAAGGTTCAGAGAGGACATAACTTTGCAATCGTTGACGAAGTTGACTCCATTCTCATCGACGAAGCGAGAACACCGCTTATTATTTCGGGCAGAGGCGAAAAGTCCACCGACCTTTATAAAATGGCAAACCGTTTTGCGCTTTCTCTCAAATGCACAAGAATCAAGGAAGTGCAGTCAAAAGAAGAGGTTGATGACCTTGTTGATGAAAGCTGCGATTTTGTAGTTGACGAAAAGGCAAAGACCGCAACCCTTACAAAGAGCGGTGTTGCAAAGGCAGAAGCTTTCTTCAATCTCGAAAACCTCATGGACCCCGAAAACATGACAATCCAGCATCATATCAACCAGGCTATCAAGGCTATCGGCGTTATGAAGCGTGACGTTGACTATGTTGTTAAGGATAACCAGGTTCTTATCGTTGACGAATTCACGGGCAGAATCATGATGGGCAGACGCTACAATGAGGGTCTTCATCAGGCTATCGAGGCAAAGGAAAACGTTAATGTTGAACACGAGAGCAAAACTCTTGCGACAATCACTTTCCAGAATTATTTCCGTCTTTATAAAAAGCTTTCGGGTATGACGGGTACCGCAATGACCGAGGAAACCGAATTCAATCAGATTTACAACCTCGACGTTATCGAAATTCCCACCAACAAGCCCATGATCAGAAACGACATGGCGGACGTTGTTTATAAGACAGAGCAGGCAAAATATCTTGCAGTTATTCAGACAATCGAGGAGTGCCATGCAAAGGGACAGCCTGTTCTCGTAGGTACTGTTTCGATTGAAAAATCCGAGCTTCTGAGTGCACTTCTTAAAAGAAAGGGCATAAAGCATGAAGTTCTCAACGCAAAGTATCACGAGAAGGAAGCTGAAATCGTTGCTCAGGCGGGCAAATTAAATGCCGTAACAATCGCCACCAACATGGCAGGCCGCGGTACGGATATCAAGCTCGGCGGTAACTCCGAAT
The DNA here is from genome assembly GCA_045531035.1 of Acutalibacteraceae bacterium. Classification (GTDB taxonomy): domain Bacteria; phylum Bacillota; class Clostridia; order Oscillospirales; family Acutalibacteraceae; genus CAG-177. The sequence goes on from JAZSDF010000123.1 coordinate 9,965, forward strand.
ATCTTGCAAAATCGGAGCTTCGCAGAATGGGTTATTCCGAGGAGCTTATCTCGGAAGCAACAGGCTTTGCGGAAACCGATAACGAAGAAATTCTCGATGCAAGAGCGCAGTATTCGGCTCTTGAAAAGAAATACGACGAGGAAATCGCACCCGAGGCACAGAGAGTGCGTGATGCGGGCGGTCTTTTCATCATCGGTACGGAGCGTCACGAATCAAGACGAATCGATAACCAGCTCCGAGGCCGTGCGGGCCGTCAGGGCGACCCAGGTGCAAGCCGTTTCTTTCTTTCGCTTCAGGACGACCTCATGCGTCTTTTCGGCGGTGAGAGAATTACCACAATCATGAACACCCTCAAAACTCCCGAGGATATGCCCATCGAGGCAAAGATGATAACCAACACAATCGAGAGCGCGCAGAAGAAGATAGAAGGCAGAAACTTCGCTATCAGAAAGAGCGTTCTTCAGTATGACGATGTTATGAACCGTCAGAGAGAGCTTATCTACAGACAGCGCAATCAGGTGCTTGACGGCGAGGAACTCAAGCCCGTCATCACCCGCATGATTGAAGGCAGTATCAATGAAGCTGTTGATTTCTTCTGCTCCGACAGTCTTCCCAAGAGCGATTGGAATATCGACGGTCTCCGTGACAAGTTCAAGGGCTGGCTTACTGTTGAGGATGATTTCAAGGATAACTTTGATAAAGAAGAAGCACGTGAACTCCTCATTGACAGAGCACATAAGAGCTACGAAGCACGTGAAAAGCTTTTCGGTGTCGGCGAAAACGGCGAACCTATCATGCGTGAGCTTGAAAAACAGATTCTTCTTCGTAACGTTGACAGACAGTGGATGGACCACATCGACGGTATGGACCAGCTTCGCAGAGGTATCGGACTCCGTGCCTACGGTCAGACAGACCCCGTTGTTGCTTACAGAAATGTCGGCTCGGAAATGTTTGACGGCATGAATGAGGCTATCCGTGAGGATACCGCAAGACAGATTCTTACCGTTATGATTAAGAGTCAGGAAGATACAAAGCGTGAACAGACCGCAAAAATAACCGCAACAAGCGGTTCAACCGACGGCAGCGACAAAAAACAGCCCGTAAGGAAAAAGGAAAAGTCAAAGCCCAATGACCCCTGCCCCTGCGGAAGCGGAAAGAAATATAAAAACTGCTGCGGAGATGTAAGGAAACAGTAAGAAAAAAGGATGAGCCTTGGCTCATCCTTTTTGATTCATATTCTTTTTTGCCGTATTGATAGATGTAATAAGAAGTCTGCGAATAGAACCGCAGTCATGCAAAATGTTTTTTGCAGATTCTTCAGAAATCAAATTAGTTTTTTGTGAAATTTCAATCCAATATTCTGTTTCGTAACACTCTTTTAATGCTATTTGCAGTTTAGCAATAAAATCTGCCCGACTGTGAGCATATTTGGCTTCCCTGATATTTGCACCGATGCTTGTACCGCTTCTTTCAAGCTGATTGGATAAAGAATAGTGTCCTTTGATATTTTCGGTAAGTTTTAGGATACAGATTGCAAATTCCGTGGACATATCTGCAAGTTTGTTTTCAGCCATTACAAACAACCCCCGATTTGAGTAATGTAATGAAATCGTGCAAAGCACGATGAAATCCAAGCTTTACTCGGAAGAAATCTGTTTCACAGATGAAATTAAATCCGTCTGTTATTCTGACGAAGTCGGATTTCATCATAAAATGATTTCATCTGTCGAAGACAGTATTATTCCGTACGAAGGACGGATTTAACTGAAAAAACCCTTTGTCGATTGACAAAGGGTTTTTTCTGGAGCGGATGACGAGGCTCGAACTCGCTACCTCCACCTTGGCAAGGTGGCGCTCTACCAGATGAGCTACATCCGCAACTGCAAGAGAGATTATATCAAAGAGTTATGCGCTTGTCAAGGGGGAATTTCAAACTTTTTTCAGCTTTACCGTGAAAATATTTGTCAAATCTATTTATTTGTTGTCGGATAACTGCTATAATATAATAAATATCGCTTGCGACGGGATGATAACCATGGAAAAGAAAATTTGCTTAAGATGTCTGCTGCGTGAGTGTGGCAGGGGGGACACATTCAAAAGTATATCTGACCGTATAAAAAAGCTGTCAGACCGTGACAAGGCAAGCGATGAGGTATATAAAGCAAGGGTTTCAGTCTGCTCGGAATGTGAGTTTCTTTCGGAGGGGACCTGCCTGAAATGCGGTTGCTATCCTGAATTTAGGGCTGCGTTCAGAAAGCAGAAATGCCCGTGCAAAAAATGGTAGGGGAGGACAATATGTATAACATTCTTATTTGTGACGACGAGACCGATATCCGCTCTGCGCTGAAGGTTTATCTTTCGGGTGAGCAATATTCCATTTTTGAAGCCGAAAACGGCAAAGAAGCACTCGAAATAATTGACAGAGAGGAAATTCATCTGCTTCTCATGGATATCATGATGCCTGTGCTTGACGGAATAACCGCTCTTGCAAAGCTCAGGGAAAGCAACAACAATATTCCCGTTATTCTTCTAACGGCAAAGAGTCAGGATACGGATAAAATCATCGGACTTAACGCCGGTGCGGATGACTACATAACAAAGCCCTTCAATCCCGTTGAGGTTATTGCGAGGGTCAAGTCACAGCTTCGCAGATATATGCGTTTCGGAGGAAACAACGAAGCGCAGGAAAAAGCTTCTTCATCGGTGCTTCGCAACGGCGGTCTTGAGCTGGATGATAATGCAAAGACAGTTACCCGTGACGGTGAGCCCGTAAATCTCACTCCCACGGAGATGATGCTTCTTAAATTCTTTATGGAAAACACCGACAAGGTATTTTCTCCCAAGGAAATTTACCGCAAGGTGTGGAACGATGACCCGTTCGGTGCGGAAAACACGGTTACGGTTCATATCAGACATCTCCGCGAAAAAATCGAAATCGACCCTGCAAAACCCGATTATCTCAAGGTTGTATGGGGTCACGGCTACAAAATGGAAAAGAAAAAGTTGCTTGAAAATATCACAAGGAGTGATTCATAATGAAAAACGGTCAGCTGCGTTCTGAAAGTGACCGTATAGTATCGCTTATTTTGCTTGTCTGCATGACGATTATTGCGGCGGGCTGTGTTATGGGCATTATTTATCTTCAGGAATACAATTTCTACAAGAAGGATAACAGAGGGCAGACCGCAAAGAGCGTTGCCGTTCAGCTTTATTCCGTTGATGATGCCGAATCTGCAAAGGATTATTATCTCTGCCGTATTGGTGAGGAGAGCGAATACAGACTTGATTACTATGAGAATAAATTCACGAGAGAAAGCTCCAATTTTGTTTTTACGGTAAAAAATGTACTCGGCGAGGTTTTGTTTGACAGCCTCAATCCCGACGGTCAGAGCACGGAAACCCTCACATTTCAGAGTGCAAAGCTTGCTGCGGAATACACAGGAGAATCGGATTTTTACTTTTTTGATTCTGACGGCGATTTTATTCCGCTGAAAATCGACTATGTTATTCTTGCGCCTGAGCTTCAGATCACAAACGACAGATATTCGAGCGCATTTCAATGGATTGATATAGCTTATTCACTGAGATATTTTGTTTTCGTCGTTCTCTTTTTTGCGCTTGCAATCATAGTTATTCTTCTTTCGCTTTTCACAATAAATGCGGGAACGGTTGATGAGGAAACGGGCGAAATTGTTCCGGGCTTTATCGACAGGCTTCCGCTTGATTTTGTAACGGTATTCATAGGATTGCTGTTTGTTGTTGCGGGAATGGTCATGGGTCTTACCACGGCGGCAGACACGGGAATGGTTCTCAACAACGTTATTGTGATGATAGTCAGCGTTGCGGCGGTGCTTGTTATTATGTCTTATCTTACCACGTTTTCGGTAAGAGTAAAAATGGGTAAATTCTACCGCAACACCGTTATATATCAGATTTACCGCAAGTTCAAAAGAAGAACACCCCGAAAGATAAGACGAGCCGTCGGTGAAATTTCTCTTTTCACCAAAATCGTTGTCGGCGTTGTGACTTATATTCTGTTTGAGGGTGCAATTCTTGCTCTTATGGCGTATTTCGGAATTATAAATACCGAAAATACGGACCCGAAGTTTGTTATGGGACTTTTCCTTTGTGTATGGGGAGTAACACGTCTCATTCTTCTTCCCATTATCATTATGATTGCCATCAATCTCAACTATGTTAAGGAAGAGGGCAGACGTCTTGCGGAGGGTGTTATGGGAGATGAGATAGCCGGCAAGCTTTCCGTTGCGGCAATACGCACCCACGGTCAGAATCTTGACCGAATCAAGAAGGAAATCAACAAGGCGATGGAGCAGGAGCTTAAGAGCGAAAAGCTTAAGAGCGAGCTTATCACCAATGTTTCCCATGACCTGAAAACGCCTCTTACCTCAATCAAGAATTATGTCGATTTTCTAAGCAACGACAATCTTACCGAGGAAGAGCGCAAGAGCTATACCGAAATCATTGCAAAGCATACCGACAAACTTTCGCTTCTTCTCAATGACCTTATCGAAGCTTCACGTATTCAGTCGGGCAACATTGAAATTAATCTTGAAAAAACAAGTCTTAACATAGTCATTGAGCAAACGGTGGAGGAATTTGCCGTAAAGCTCGAAAACAGCATGCTCATTCCCAGAATAACAATGCCTGAGGACGATGTTTATATTATGGGCGACGGCAAGTGGCTGTGGCGTATTTTTGCCAATCTTTTCAACAATGCCTGCAAATATGCCGCACCCGAAACCGACCTTGAAATTCAGCTTGACCGCATCGGAGATAAAGCAAGAGTGAGAATTTCAAATATCTCCAACAGCGAATTTGATGTTGAGGGCAATGAACTGTTTGAACGTTTTGTCAGAGGCGACAGTTCAAGACACACCGAGGGTCACGGACTCGGACTTTCCATTGCAAGAAGCCTTGCGGAAATGCAGAACGGCACAATGGATATCTCGGTTGCAGGCAACAGATTTGCCGCAATCCTTGATTTTGAAATTATTGAATAACAATCCACGGAGGATATAATGCACAGAAAAATAGTTTCCGTTGTTCTTGCCGCCCTGCTTTTTTCGGGGCTTGTGTCCTGCGGAAAAAAAGAACAGCAGGAAGAAACAACAACTCAGGCACAGACGGTCACAACGGCACCTGTCACAACAACTCAGGCTCCGACAACCGTAACCACTACGTCTGCACCGACTACAACGGCAAAACCCACAACGGCAAAAAAACCGACCACCACCAAAAAGGTGACAACCACGGTTAAAAAGGTTATAACCACTATTGCCGAAACAACCGAAGCATCAACAACGGGAAGGCTAAGCCTCGGAGATTACCGCACAGAAGAAAAAACGGAAAGAGAAGCACTCAGATACGGAGTTTACTGCTCAAGGGCAATAACTACAACTTATGTAAAACTTCCTGACGGCACGGAAGAGGTTTACGGTGAAAATGTGAGTGAGGTATATACCCGTATAGGTTATTCTGCATCATATGAGGATTTGCTTCCTGCTGCAGAGGAAAACAAAAAGAAGTATAAATCCGAAATAAGAAAGGTGCTTGAAATAATCAATTCTTACCGTGAAGAGGGCGGACTTGAACCTCTTGTGCTTGATGATAAGCTTACGGAAATTGCCTGTGCAAGGGCAGAGGAAATTGCTTGGTCGGGAGTACATTCGCACTACAGACCCAACGGAAAATTTTTCTCCTCCATACTTAAGGATGCGGGAATAACCAAGGGCAATGCGGGCGAAAATATCGGCTGGGGATATCCCGATGCCGAGTCGGTATGCGAGGCATGGAAGAATTCCCAGACCCATTATGAAAACATAATGAATCCGAATTTCACAAAAATCGGTCTGGGCGTTGCCGCAGATCCCGATCCCAAAGGAAAGCTTTGCTGGTCACAGCTTTTTATTGATAACATGGAATAAAAAACAGAGCTGTTTCATCGAGAAACAGCTCTGTTCTGTTATACGGAATTATTTTGCACCGAGGTCGAGACCGCCGAGACCTGCAAGGAATCCTGTGAGACCGTTCATAACGCCTGAGAAATCAAAGTCCTTGAGCCAGCCGTTGATTGCACCGGGAATTGTGTTGAAAAGTGCATCGAAAATGCCGAGGAAGAAGTTTTTGATATCGGTCATGGTAGTATGAACTTCGCCAACCTTAACCTTGTAGGTTCTGATTTCGGGTTCGCCGACCTGTGCCCAGACAGCTTTACCGTCAGCTTCGCCGAAGCACTTTTCTTTTGCATAGTAAACCTTAACGTCTACGGTCTTGTTTGCGTTTGCATCGCCGGGAACAAATGAACCGGTGTATGTCTTTCCATCCTTGGTTGTGAACTCGAAGTTACCTGTAAGACCGCTTACGGTGTAGTATGAGGGAATATATCTTGTATCACCGTACTGTGCATCATATTTCTGTGAAACTGTGTCAGCGGTTACGGTGATGTCGATTTTTTCGTTTGCATAGTTATCTCCGTCAGAAGCCTTGAATGTGCACTTCTTGATATCTGCGGGATAGCTTTCCCTCTTGTTCGTGATGAATTCCTTGGGTGCTGTTGCGGGATTTGCTTCCTCTGTGCTTGCATCATGAGTGTATCTTGCAACAATCTGATATGTTGTGTCAGCTTTAAGACCGGAGAATGTGCCGGTTGCCTGCCATGTCTTGCCGCCGTCCTTTGAGAACTGAACGTTTGTAACTTCTGCGTATGTTACTGTTCCGTCTTCGGCAACAACCTTCTTGTAAGCAGCAACGGTAAGGGTCTTGTCTGTCTTATCGGTAAGTCTGATATCATCGGGAGCAGTGCCGTCAGATGTCTTGAGGGTGGTAACGGTGATTGAAGAAGCGGGGCTTGCGTAATGAGTTGTTGTCTTTGCGTATCTCATTTCAATTTTATAAGCTGTAGCAGCCTTAAGACCGTTGAAAACAGGTGACTTCACCCATTCGCCGCCGTCAATTCTGTATTCACAGCCTGAAACGGTTGAAACTTCGATTGAATTTGCTGTAACCTTCTTTGCAACGGGTGCTGCAGGAGCGTTCTTTGAGTTGAGAACTTCAACAACAAAGGCATTTGTTACGAGATTTTCGGTTCCGCCGATTGTAACGGTGCCTATGATTTTGTATTTCTTGCCTGTAACGGGATTTGTGAAAATTGTGTTGCCGTTTTCGGTATCCTTAAGACCTCTGAGAGTTTTTGCTGTATCGTCAGTCTGAGTTGCGCTGAAAACAATATCATACTCTGTTTCGTCGATTGTAATCTTTGCCGCCTTAACAACGATTTCAACATTTTCAACATCTACATAGCAGTTATCAGCAGTAAGAGTATACTTAACTGTTGATTCGCCGGTTGCAAATGCTGTAACTGACATGCCTGAGCAGAGCATGAGCATTGCCATAAGTAATGAAAGAATTCTTTTTGTGAGCTTCATGGTGTTAGCCTCCGTTTTATTTTTCTCCTTATGGGAGTAGTTAAATGGATTATAACACAATATTTTACAAAATGGAATAGTATTTTTTTAATAAATTATTAAATTTCGGAAAATGCCGCCTTCTTGTTCTGTTAAAATACAGTCTATTGACTTTTTTTGCAGATTATTTTATATTAAAAACATTAATATCGGAGGTGATTTTATGAGCAGAGCGGACAAGGCTAAAGAGCTTTTTGAGGGCGGATGCAACTGTTGTCAGGCGGTTTTCTGTGCTTTTCTTGATGAAACAAATCTGACACATGATGAGGCAATGAGACTTTCGGCAGGCTTCGGGGGAGGAATCGGCAGACTTCGTGAGGTTTGCGGTGCGGTGAGCGGTATGACGATGGTGCTTTCAAACAAATTCGCTTCAACCGACCCCAACGACCATGCAAAAAAGAAGGAGTTATATGCTCTTATTCAGAAAGCGGCGGGGGATTTCAGAGAAGAAAACGGCTCGATAGTATGCCGTGAGCTTCTCGGTCTTTCCGAAAAAAATTCGTCACCCGTGCCCGAAGAAAGAACAAAGGAATACTATAAAAAACGCCCGTGTGCAGAACTTGTGCATTGTGCGGCTCAGATTGCGGAAAAGTATCTCAAAGAAGAATAAAATAACTCTTGTAACATTGAAAAATATGTGCTACTATATATAGTACAACCATAACAATTAGGAGTGATTATACATGAAGCTGCCCGTAGCGGTTCAGCTCTATTCAGTCAGAGATGACATGGAAAAAGATTTTTACGGCACCATCCGTAAAATGAAGGAATTCGGTTATGACGGCGTTGAATTTGCAGGTCTTTTCGGACAGAATCCCGAAGAAATCAAGGCTTTCTGCGAAGAAATCGGCATTGTTCCCATTTCCGCACACGTTCCTTACTATGACATGCTCGAAAACCCCGAGGCTGTTCTTACCGACTATAAAACAATCGGCTGCAAGTATGTTGTTGTTCCCTATCTCACCGAGGAGTGCAGACCCGGAACAGACGGTTTTGCCGCAACGGTTGAGGGAATCCGTAAAATCGGCGAGGCTGCAAAGGCTCTCGGACTTCAGCTTCTCTATCATAACCACGATTTTGAATTTGTAAAAATCGGCGAGGAATACGCTCTCGACGTTCTTTATTCAAGTGTTCCCGCAGACCTTCTCAAAACCGAAATCGATACTTGCTGGGTAAATGTTGCAGGTGTTAATCCCGCTGAATACATAGAGAAATACAGCGGCCGTTCACCTGTTGTCCATCTCAAGGATTTCAAGAGAAGCGGAGAAAAGCTCGGCAAGCTTTATGACCTCATCGGCATCGACGATGAAGGCGACGCACAGGAAGAAGAGGACTCATTCTCCTTCATGCCCGTCGGCTACGGTGTTCAGGATATGCCCGAAATTCTTGCTGCTTGCGAAGAATCGGGTGCAGAGTGGGTTGTTGTTGAACAGGATAACCCCGCAAAGGGCGAAACTCCCGAAAATTCCGTAAGACTCAGCAGAGAGTATCTCAAAACATTGAATTGGTAATCAATTACATATAAAGTGAGGTAATATTATGTCAAATATTCTTGATAAGTTCAAGGAAGCTCCCGCAGAAGAAAAAGTAAGAGACATGAGCAAAAAAATCAAGGTCGGCATCATCGGCACAGGCTGGATTGCAGAAGCTCACGTTAAGGCATATCAGAAGTGCCCCGATGTTGAAATCGTTGCAGCAGCGGACCTTGTTCCCGGCAAGGCAGAAGCTTTCTGCGAAAGATACGGTGTTGACGGCGATGTTAAATTCTTCCCCAGCCACAAGGAGCTTATTGATGCAGGCATCTGCGATGCAGTCAGCGTCTGCACATATAACGCAACTCATGCCGAATGTACAATCTATGCTCTCGAGCACGGTGTAAGTGTTCTTCTTGAAAAGCCCATGTGTGTAACTCTTGAAGAAGCTGTTGCTATCTGCAAGGCAGAAAAGGCAAGCGACGCTGTTCTTTCAATCGGCTTCCAGCCCAGATTTGACGAGAACATGAAGATGCTCAAGAAGGTTGTTCAGTCGGGCGAACTCGGTAAGATTTACTATATCCAGACAGGCGGCGGCAGAAGAAGAGGTATTCCCACTCCCTTCGGCACATCCTTCATCGAAAAGGAAACCGCAGGCATCGGTGCTCTCGGTGATATCGGCTGCTACTCACTTGATATGGTTCTCAATTCAATCGGTTATCCTAAGCCCCTCACCGTTTCTGGTTATAAGTCGGACTTCTTCGGCAAGAGCCCCGACTATGAACATCACGATGTTTTCGGCGTTGACGACTTTGCCGCAGGCTTTATCCGTCTTGAAGGCGGCATCATCCTCGACTTCAGAATTGCATGGGCAATGAACCTCGACACTCCGGGTGACACAATCATCATGGGTACAAAGGGTTCTGTAAGAATCCCCTCAACAGAGTGCTGGAACGGCAGCATCGGCGGTCCTCTTGTAATTTATCATGAAATCGCAGGCGAGCAGATTGAAACCTATATTCCCATGAAGAAGAATGATGTTGACTGCTTCGATGTTAAAATCCGTTCGTTCGTTGATGCTGTCAAGGAAGGCGGCGAAGCACCCGTTCCCTGCAGCCAGATTCTTTATAATCAGGCTATCATCGACGGTATTTCACGTTCCGCAGAACTCGGCAGAGAAATTGAGCTTGATATCCCCGAAATCTAAAAGAATAATTTTGAGGCAGCTTTACGGCTGCCTCAATTTTTTATTGAAAATCGGTTATATATATGGTATTATATATTATATACACACTTTTGAGGTTTTGGAATGAAACGTAAATTTTCTCAGACAAGGCTGATTGCTCTCGGCTATATCAGCATAATTATAATCGGAACGGTTCTTCTCATGCTTCCGATATCGTCGCAGAGCGGTGAAAGTGCGGGGTTTGTTTCCGCATTGTTCACGGCTGTTTCGTCGTCGTGTGTTACGGGACTTGTTGTTCTTGATACCGCAACAAGCTGGTCGTTTTTCGGTCAGGCAGTCATAATAGTTCTCATCCAGATCGGCGGCCTCGGGTTTATGACAATCGCAACGATGTTTTCCATGCTGTTAAAACGCAAAATGGGACTTCGAGAGCGTGAAATCATGGTTGAAAGCATCAACACCGAGCACATCGGCGGAATAACGAAGCTGACGGGGAAAATCGCTCTCGGAACTGCGATTTTTGAAGGCATCGGAGCTGTTTTGCTCGCAACAAGATTTATACCCGAATTCGGATTTGCAAAGGGAATATGGTATTCCGTTTTTCATTCGATTTCAGCTTTCTGCAACGCAGGATTTGACCTCATGGGCATAAAAGAGCCTTATTCCTCACTCGTGAATTTTTCGGACGATGCGGTTGTTATTCTCACAGTTTCCGTGTTGGTTGTTGTCGGCGGCATCGGTTTTCTTGTATGGGACGATATCAGCAAGAAAAAGCTAAAATTCAGGCGATATCAGCTTCACACAAAGATTGTTCTCACGGTAACGGCAATATTGCTTGTTGTTCCGTGTATACTTTTCCTTATATTTGAACGTAATTTCACCAATGCGGGTCTCGGAGCGGGCGAAAGCCTTCTCAATGCGGTTTTTGATTCCGTAACGGCAAGAACGGCGGGCATGAACTCAACCGACACCGCAGCACTTTCTCCCGCAAGCAAAATTCTTACGGTTTTCCTCATGTTTATCGGCGGATCACCGGGTTCAACGGCGGGCGGTATCAAAACAACAACTCTTGCCGTTATCGCCATCTCAACCTTCAACGGTATAACACGCCGCCAGTCGAAGGGGATCTTCGGAAGAAGGCTTGAAAAGGACGCAATTCATAAGGCAAGCTCCGTTGTTTTCACAAACATGAGTCTTGCGATTTTCGGAATTATAGCAATTCTTGCAATTCAGCCCGATTTTAATATAGCGGATGTTATTTTTGAATGTGTTTCGGCTATAGGCACGGTTGGAATGACAACGGGTATAACCCGTGACCTTGCAACTGCATCGAGGCTGATAATTGCATTTCTTATGTTCTGCGGCAGGGTAGGAAGCGTGTCGTTTGCACTTGCACTCATGGAGAAAAAAGCCGCACCTCCCGTTAAAAATCCAAGAGAAAAAATCACGATAGGATAAGGTGAAAACAAATGAAATCGTTTCTTATTATCGGCATGGGTCATTTCGGACATCATCTTTGTCAGAGTCTTGCCAGATACGACTGTGAAATTATGATAGTTGACCGTGACGAAGCGGCAATCGAGGATATGCTTCCCTATGTTGTCAGTGCAAAAATCGGTGACTGCACAAATATAGAGGTTCTGAAAACCTTCGATATTCCTTCGTTTGATACCTGTTTTGTCTGTATCGGCGAGAATTTCCAGAACAGCCTTGAAATAACGAGTCTGCTCAAGGAGTGCGGTGCAAAGAAGGTTATCAGCAAAGCAGACAGAGATATTCAGGAGAAATTCTTGCTCCGCAACGGTGCTGATGCGGTGATTTATCCCGAAAAGAACATGGCGGAGAGATATGCGGTGCGCGAAAGCAGCGAGCATATTTTTGATTATATCAATCTCGGCAGCGAATATTCTATTTTTGAAATTGATGTTCTTGACAGATGGGTCGGCAAAACCGTCAAAGACCTCAATTTCAGAGTGAAATATAACCTTGTTGTCCTTGCAACCAAAAAGGATGACGAGGTAAAACCCGTTATCACGGGTGAAAGACGTTTTGAAAAAGACGAGCATCTTCTTGTCCTCGGAAAAGAGGACGATGTCCGCCGACTTACAAAATAAATCAAAAGATAAAGAAGGATTTGTTATGGAAAATGTAAAATCATCACGTAACCTTACCATGCTTACGGATTTCTATGAAATCACCATGGCAAACGGTTATCTGAAAAACGGCTACAAGGATACGATTGCATATTTTGATATGTTCTACAGAAAAGTTCCGAGCGGCGGCGGTTATGTTATCATGGCAGGCGTTGAACAGCTTGTTGACTATCTCTCAAACCTTGAATTTACTGCAGAGGACATCGAATATCTCCGCGGCAAGGGCTTTGGCGAGGAGTTTCTTGATTATCTTGCAAACTTCGAATTTGCCTGCGATGTGTGGGCGATTCCCGAGGGTACTCCCATTTTTCCGGGTGAACCCATCGTAAAGGTAAAAGGTCCCGTTATTCAGGCACAGTTTATCGAAACAATGGTGCTTCTCTGTATCAATCATCAGAGCCTTATTGCAACAAAGGCAAACCGTCTTTCCATGGCGGCGCAGGGCAGGGCGGTTATGGAGTTCGGTTCAAGACGTGCGCAGGGTGCCGACGGTGCAATTCTCGGTGCAAGGGCGGCATATATCGGCGGCTGTGTCGGTACTGCCTGCACTATCAGCGACGAGCTTTTCGGCGTTCCTGCACTCGGAACAATGGCTCACAGCTGGGTTCAGCTTTTCGACAGCGAATACGAAGCGTTTACGGCTTATGCCAAGGAATATCCCGACAGCTGCACTCTTTTGGTTGATACTTATAACGTTCTCAAATCGGGTATTCCCAATGCCATCAAGGTTTTCGACGAGGTTCTGAAGCCTCTCGGAAAGCGTCCCAGGGGAATAAGAATTGACAGCGGTGACATCACATATCTTTCGAGAAAAGCAAGAAAAATGCTTGATGAGGCTGGCTATCCCGACTGCGGAATAGTTGCCTCAAACTCCCTCGATGAATATATCATCCGCGATATGCTCATTCAGGGTGCAAAGGTTGACTCCTTCGGTGTCGGCGAAAGACTTATCACTTCCTCTGCAAGCCCCGTGCTCGGCGGTGTTTATAAGCTTGTCGGAGTTAAAAAAGACGGCGAAGTTATCCCCAAAATCAAGCTCAGCGAAAATGTTCAGAAGATTACAACCCCCGGCAACAAGAGAGTTTACAGACTTTTTGACAAAGAAGACGGCAAGGCTATTGCCGACCTTATCACTCTTGCGGATGAAACAATCGACGAGTCACAGCCCTATGAGCTTTTTGACCCCGACTACACATGGAAACGTAAAACCGTAACAAATTTCGTTGCAAGAGAGCTTCTTGAACCGATTTTTGCAGGCGGAAAATGTGTATATAAGAAAAAGAATATCGAAGAAATCAGAAACTACTGCAAGGAACAGGTTGATACTCTTTGGGACGAGGTTACAAGATTTGAAAATCCTCATAATTACTATGTTGACCTTTCACAGCCTCTCTGGGATATGAAGCAGGAGCTTCTTCGTAAAAACGGCAAATAATCGGAGGATTTATCATGATAAAAGAGTTTATGGACAAGGATTTTCTCCTTTACAATGAACCCTCGGTAAAAATGTTTGAAGCGGCAGATAAAATGCCGATTTTCGACTGGCACTGCCATCTTTCACCCAAGGAAATCTATGAAAACAAGCAGCCCGAAGATATCGCATGGCTATGGCTTGCGGGCGACCACTATAAGTGGCGCGCAATGCGTTCGTGCGGTGTTGAGGAAAAATATATAACAGGCGATGCAAGCGGATATGAAAAATTCAAGGCTTTTGCATCAATAATGCCTTATCTCATCGGCAATCCCATGTATCATTGGTGTCATCTTGAGCTGAGAAGATATTTCGGAATTTACGATATTCTTAACGAAGACACCGCCGACGATATCTGGAACAGAGCAAATGCCGCCATCAAAGCGGGCGGTTTCACTCCGAGAGAGCTTATCGAAAAATCGAACGTTTCTCATCTCTGCACAACCGATGATCCTGCCGATACTCTTGAATATCACAAGCTTATTGCTCAGACAGATTTCAAGTGCAGGGTTCTTCCCGCATTCAGACCCGACAAGGCTCTCGGAATAGACCTTCCTGCATGGAAACCGTGGCTTGCGGATATGGAAAAAACCGCAGGCAGAGAAATTGACAGTTTCGCAACTCTCTGTGACGTTCTCAAAGAGAGAATTGAATTTTTTGCATCCATGGGATGCCGTGCAAGTGATCACGCATTTTCCTATGTTCCCTATGAAGAAGCAACCGCAGAGGAACTTGAAGAAATCTTCGCTTATGCAAAAAACGGCAACAAGGTTTCCGTTCTCGAAGCCGATAAATTCAAAACCGCACTCCTCTCCGTGCTTGCGGCTGAATATGCCGAAAGAGGCTGGGGTATGGAGCTTCATATAGGCCCTATCAGAAATAACAACACCCTTATGTTCAATAAAATCGGACCCGATGCGGGCTTCGATTCAATAGACGACAGAGAAATCGCAGGCAAGCTTTCACGCTTCCTTGACAGCCTTGCGGTTGAAGAAAAGCTTCCCAGAACAGTGCTTTTCACCCTCAATCCCAAGGATAACTATGTTCTCGGAACGATGCTCGGCAACTTCCAGACAGCAGAAGCTGAAAGCAAAATTCAGTTCGGTTCGGCATGGTGGTTCAACGATAATATCGACGGCATGAGAGAGCAGATGAAGGCTCTCGCAAATCTTGGTGCACTCGGTAAATTCGTTGGTATGGTTACAGATTCACGTTCCTTCCTCTCATATCCCCGCCACGAATATTTCCGCAGAATCATGTGCGGTCTTATGGGTGATATGGTCGCTCAGGGACTCTATCCCTATGACGAAAAAATACTCTGCAAAATCGCAGAGGATATTTCATACAACAACGCAATAAAATATTTCGGTGTGAAAGGATGAATTTAATGGCAAAATATGTTCTTGCCCTCGACCAGGGTACAACAAGCTCAAGAGCGATAGTTTTTGATAAAAAAGGCAACATCGTAAGCAAGGCACAGAACGAATTTGAACAGATTTATCCTCAGGCAGGCTGGGTTGAGCATGATCCCCTCGCCATTCTTTACAGTCAGTTTCAGGCGGTATCCTCATGTATCATGCAGGGTGCAATCAATCCCGAGGATATAGCGGGTATCGGTATAACAAATCAGCGCGAAACAACAATTCTCTGGGACAGACAGACGGGCAAACCCGTTTACAATGCTATCGTATGGCAGTGCCGCAGAACGGCTGATATCTGCGAGGATATCAAGGCTCAGGGACTTGAAGATTATATAAAAGATAAAACAGGTGTTGTTGTTGATGCTTATTTCTCCGCAACAAAAATTAAATGGATTCTTGATAATGTTCCCTCCGCAAGAGAGCTTGCCGAACAGGGCAGACTTCTTTTCGGAACTGTTGAAACATGGCTCATCTGGAACCTCACGGGCGGAAGTGTTCATGTTACCGACTATTCAAACGCATCAAGAACAATGCTTTTCGATGTTGATAACCTCTGCTGGGATAAATTTCTTTGCGAAAAGCTCGGAATTCCCATGTCAATTCTTCCCGAACCCGTTCCCTCAAGCAAGATTTACGGCAGAGTTTCAAAGGGTATTCTCGGTCTTGAATTCCTTGAAGGTATCCCTATCTGCGGTGCGATCGGCGACCAGCCTGCGGCTCTTTTCGGTCAGGGTTGCTTTGAAGCAGGTCAGGCAAAAAATACATACGGCACAGGTTGTTTCCTTCTCATGAACACGGGCGAAACCCGTGTAAAATCAAAGAATAATCTTGTTACGGGCGTTGCATGGGGTATCGGAGACAAGGTTGAATATGCAATTGAAGGCTCGGCTTTCAATGCGGGTTCCGTCATCAAATGGCTCCGTGATGAGCTTCATATGATTGATACCGCAAAACGTTGTGACGAGCTTGCCGAAAGTGTTCCCGATGCGAACGGAATTTATTTTGTTCCCGCATTTACAGGACTCGGTGCGCCCTATTGGGATATGTATGCAAGAGGTACCATTGTCGGTCTTACAAGGGGTGTCAACAGAGCACATATTGCAAGAAGTGTACTTGAAGCAATCGCATATCAGGTAACGGACCTTCTCGAGGCGATGAAATCCGATTCGGGTATTGATTTTACGGAGCTCCGTGTTGACGGCGGTGCAAGTGTCAGCAATATCATGATGCAGATTCAGGCAGATATGATAAGATGCAGCGTAAACCGTCCCAAGAATGTTGAAACAACTGCCCTCGGCGCAGCTTATCTTGCAGGTCTTGCTGTCGGTCTTTGGGAAAGCATGGACGAAATTCAGCACAACCGCGTTGTTGAAAAAGTGTTTGAACCCGAAACCGATATAGAAAAGAGAAACGCACTCTATACAGGCTGGAAAAAAGCTGTTGACTGCTCGATGGGTTGGGCGAAATAAATTGGAGATGTTAAAATGGACTATTTGAAGGAGTCGCTCAGACTTCATTATGAATGGAAGGGCAAGCTCGAAACAAAAACAAGAGCAAGTGCTTCGTGCAAGCAGGATTTGTCACTTGCATATACTCCGGGTGTTGCCGCACCCTGCCTTGAAATTCAGAAAGACATAAACAAAAGCTACGAACTCACAAGAAGATGGAATACCGTTGCCGTTATAACCGACGGCACGGCGGTTCTCGGTCTTGGTGATATCGGACCCGAAGCGGGTATGCCCGTTATGGAGGGAAAGTGCCTTCTTTTTAAGGCTTTTGCTGATATCGACGCAATCCCTCTCTGTATCCGTTCGAAGGATACGGATGAAATTGTTAAAGCCGTTTCGCTTTTTGCAGGCAGCTTCGGCGGCATAAATCTTGAGGATATTGCGGCTCCGAGATGCTTCGAAATCGAAAGGAAATTAAAGGAAATCTGCGATATTCCTGTGTTCCATGATGACCAGCACGGTACGGCTGTTGTTGTTCTTGCGGCTGTGCTCAATGCACTTCGATGCGTCGGTAAAAAGCTTGAGAATTGCACCGTTGCGATGAGCGGTGCGGGTTCTGCTGGCTCGGCTATCGCAAAGCTACTCAATGCTTGCGGTGCAGGCAATATAATAATGAGCGACAGAGAGGGGATTATCTGCAAGGGTCAGCCTCTTACCCCCGCTTTTGATGAGCTTGCCGATTTTACAAATAAAGACCGAATTACCGGTACCCTTGCCGATGCAATGAAGGATGCGGATGTTTTTGTCGGTGTTTCCGCAGGCGGAATCGTCAGCAAGGAAATGGTAGCTTCCATGGCTGAAAACGCTGTTGTTATGGCTATGGCGAATCCCTCACCCGAAATCATGCCCGATGAAGCAATCGAGGCGGGTGCGGCAGTTGTAGGTACGGGTAGAAGCGATTTCCCCAATCAAATTAACAATGTTCTTGCTTTTCCGGGCATATTCAGAGGTGCTCTTGATGTGAGGGCGTCGGATATCAATGAAGAAATGAAGCTTGCTGCCGCCCATGCGATAGCAGACCTCGTTACGGAAGATAAACTCTGTCCCCAATATATCCTTCCGGAAGCTTTTGACGAAAGGGTCGGTCCTGCGGTTGCAAAGGCTGTTTCCGGAGCGGCGCGCAGCAGTAATGTTGCACGAATTTGACAGGTTAAGTTTAGCAATAATAAACAAAAAATATTGCCGTGATATTTATTTGTTTTTTTTCTATTGCTTTATTTTATAAAATATGCAATAATTATTCAGTAAAAATGGACTGAAGTGTTAAAACTTCTTCGGATTTACATCTGAAATTTTATTTTAAGGAGGAAAACATATGTCCAAATTTAAAAAGGTCATCAGCCTTGTGCTCTGTATCGCAATGCTTGCAGGTACATTCACATTCCTCGGTGATCTCATCGCTCCCGCAGCAAGTGCTGCAGGCACAACAAACGTAACACCTTATGCAACAATCGATGCACAGTACGACAAGTTCGTATATGTCGGCGTTGACGTTATCGAAGTTGCAAACGGCGAACTTACCGACGGTTATGTTAAGGCAGGTGACTGGCTTGAATATCACATGACAGTTCTTTCTGACATGTATATCGGTAATACACAGCCTCTTATTGTTTATGAAAGAGATTTCTTCGATGTCCGTGTTGTATCAAGCACCACACCCAGCACATCGGAAACATTTGAGAAGGCAGACTATGAAGGCAACAAGAAATTGACAGACGGTACCCTTATGAACCCCGACCATCCTGTTGCTCCTCAGAACGGTACACTTTCATCATACAACACACTTACAGCATTTCCTTATACAAACGTCGAAACACAGCTTGGTTATTGCGAAATAGCTGCTTCTTTGTACAGTAATTGGGATTTTGTTAAGTCGAACCTTGGCGTTACATCGTCAGTAACAAACAGCAACTTTGAGATGAAGACTGATGAATGGATTACTGCTTGGTATGTAAGAGTTAAGGAAGGCCTTGCAGACGGTGATACAGGTAAATCATTCTCACTTGAATCTCTCTACAAACACAACATCAACCCTGCAACAGGCAAGGGTGACCAAAGAAGACTTGCAGATATCTGCACA
>JAZSDF010000027.1:0-2759 GCA_045531035.1 Acutalibacteraceae bacterium
CCTCTCGGGAGCTTTTTCAAACAAAACATATTCCTTTGTGCTCTGAGGAGCAATGTCAGTATCGTCAATTCTGCCGCTCATAACGCTTTCGCCGTTGACCTCTACAGACCAGTCAATATACATATCTGAGAGTGATTCAAAATAGCGGTAGTTTCTGACGGCAATCTTACCGTCCGCATATTCAGCGGCAAAGGGCTGATAAGCCTTTTTCATGTCATAAAATCCCGGACGCAGCTTTCTGTCGGGGAAAACAAGGCCGTCAATGCAGCAGATTGTGTTGTTGGGGTAGTCGCCGAAATCGCCGCCGTAACGGTAAGCTCCGTCAGCAACCTTAACAGCATGGTCGGTAAGTTCCCAGATGCATCCGCCCCAGATTGCGGGATATTTTCTGAACATATCGCAATGAGCATGAATATTGCCGGTTGTCATTGAGCAGACAAATTCGCAGAAATAGAAGGGCTTCTTCGAGTTTTTATTCTTTGCATATTCCTCGGTATATTCAAGTGAGGAATACATACGGCTTTCAACATCCGAAATATCGCTGTAGTTTTCACCGATGGGAACTGCCTTAAACTCAAGATGAGCGTTTTCATAATGAATGATTGCTTCAGGTTCACGGCTCTTTATGTACTTACCCATTGCTCTGTGGTTTTTGCCGCAGCCAGATTCGTTGCCGAGCGACCACATGATTACGCAGGCGTGGTTCTTATCTCTTTCAAAAAGTCGCTGCGCACGGTCAACATAAGCGGGTTCCCACTCATCGTCGGTCGAAAGCTTTGACCAGCGCATCCAATCCCATGTATCACGGTATTCAAAGCCCATGCCGTGGGTTTCAATATCCGCTTCATCAACAACCATAAGGCCGTATTCATCGCAGAGTTCAAGGAATTCGGGTGCATTGGGATAATGTGAGGTTCTGACTGTATTGCAATTGCCCTGCTTAATAAGGTGGATATCACGGAGCATATGCTCTCTGTCACAGTAATAACCGGTTTCGGGATTTGAATCATGGCGGTTGATACCGTAAAGCTTTATCGGCTGATTGTTGACATAAGCAACGTTGCCACGGAAATCAATTCTCTTGATACCGACTTTAAACGGAATAATCTCTCCGCCCATTGAAACAAGAAGAGTATAAAGCTTCGGATTTTCACTGCTCCAGAGAACAGGATTTTCAATAGTATAATCAAGCTCATTACCCGTAAAAACAATACTTCCGTCTGGTGAAATAAGCTTATATTCAAAGTCCTCTTCATCGCCGTACCAAAGAATATCCTTGACATAGATATCCGCAGATTTCATGTCGTCGGCAAGGTCGGTTTTGATATAAATATCCTTGATGTGGCTTTCCGCTCTTTCAAGAATATAAACCTCTCTGAAAATACCCGAAAGTCTGAAATAGTCCTGGTCTTCGAGATAACTGCCGTCGCACCATTTGACAACAACAACATCAATGGTGTTTTCGCCGTCAACAAGCTTATCGGTGATATCGATTTCACTTGTGCAATGGGTTACCTGGCTGTAAGCGGCAAATTCTCCGTTGACATAGAGATAAAAGCATGAGGAAACGCCCTCAAAGTTAATATAGTAGCTCTTACCGGCTTTCTTGTTGAGGGTGATTTTTCTGTTATAATGACCTGCGGGGTTTTCATCGGGAACATGAGGCGGGTCAAGAGGGAACGGATAGAAAAGATTGCTGTAAAGAGGAACATCATAGCCCTTTCCGAGTTCTGTCTGCCAGCACTTGGGCACGGGAATTGTGTACTCAAAATCAATATTCAGGAAATCCTCTCCGATATCCTCATACGAATTATAAAATTTAAAATTCCATTCACCGCAAAGGTTCGTGAAATTCTCCGAATTTTCTCTTTTGCCCGAAAGAGCGGCTTCTTCATTCTGATAAGGAATAAAATATGCTCTCGGGTCTTCACAGCCGATATGCAGGCTGCCCAAATCCTTGTGATAAGC
Source organism: Acutalibacteraceae bacterium (assembly GCA_045531035.1). Classification (GTDB taxonomy): domain Bacteria; phylum Bacillota; class Clostridia; order Oscillospirales; family Acutalibacteraceae; genus CAG-177. The sequence goes on from JAZSDF010000027.1 coordinate 1,969, forward strand.
TTTAATTTTCATAGTGCCTCCTAATAGAGCAGAATATATATTATATATATCACAGAGATGTCATTTTTTCAAGATAAAGAGTGAATATTTATGTTAAAAATAACAACAAATCCTGCCTTGAAATATCGTTTGATTTAGATTATACTTTTATCTTGGAGATGATAAAAGTGAAACAGAAACAACTGCAGAGGCTTGCGATTTCTGCATTGCTTACCGCAATAGTCTGTGTTGCAACCTTTGTTGTAAAAATCCCCTCGCCCGCCACAAACGGATATTTCAATCTCGGCGACTGCTTTGTCCTTCTTTCGGGATGGCTTCTCGGTCCAGTTTACGGTGCACTTGCAGCAGGTCTCGGCTCGGCACTCGCCGACATTCTTTCAGGATATATGCAATATGCACCCGCAACATTTGTTATCAAAGCTCTCATGGCTGTTGCCGCATATTTTATTATAAAAGCTTTAAACAAGCCGTTAATCGGAAAAATTCTCGGTGGCATCACGGCAGAGGCAATAATGGTTCTCGGATATTTCGGATATGAGGCTGTTATTCTCGGCTACGGCATTGCGGCAGCGGGAAGCATTTTATCAAATGTTATGCAGGGATTTGTAGGAATAATCGCAGGAATTGCGGTTACAACTGCAATTGAAAAGAACAAAACAATAAACTCATTTTTAAAGAGGTAATTACAATGCAGGATATCTTTAATCAGTCACAGCTTGCCGCAAAGGAACTTGTTGAAAAAGCAGAACTTAAAAGCGGAGATGTTGTTGTTATCGGATGTTCAACGAGCG
>JAZSDF010000097.1:0-28107 GCA_045531035.1 Acutalibacteraceae bacterium
CGTTCTTGATTTAAGAGAAGAAGCGGCACAGAAGGTTGTTGACGAAATCAACGCAGAAGGCGGCACAGCTCTTGCGGTAGGCTGTAATGTTCTTGAAGCAGAAAGTCTTGAAAATGCGAAAGCAAAGGTTATTGCAGAGCTAGGCGTTTGCGATATTCTCATCAACGGCGCAGGCGGTAATTCTCCTCTCGGCACAACAACCAAGGACACTCTTGAACTCAAGGATATGGCTGAAAAGGCAGAAGGCGTAAAGACCTTCTTTGACCTTGACGCAAAGGGCATTGAATTTGTTTTCAACCTCAACTTCCTCGGCACGCTCCTCACAACACAGTGCTTTGCAAAGGAAATGGTAGGCAGAGAAAATGCAACAATTCTCAATGTTTCCTCAATGAACTCATTTAAACCTCTCACAAGAATTCCCGCTTATTCAGCAGCAAAAGCAGCTATCTCAAACTTCACACAGTGGATGGCTGTTCACTTTGCAGAGGTCGGAATCAGAGTTAACGCAATTGCACCCGGATTTTTCTCGACAATCCAGAACGCAAAGCTTCTCTATAACGAAGACGGTTCTCTCACCGAGCGTTCAAACAAAATTATAACCCACACTCCCATGCGCCGTTTCGGAGTTCCCGAGGATTTGACCGGTGCGCTTGTTTTTCTCTGTGATGAGCAGTATTCAGGTTTTGTTACAGGCGTTGTTCTTCCCGTTGATGGCGGTTTCTCCGCTTATTCGGGTGTATAATTCAAAACAGGCATAAAATTAACCGGCAGGCTGAAACCTGCCGGTTTTTGCTATTTGTTAATTCTAAACTTGCCGATTACCGTAATGCCGTCACGGTCATAAACATCGATTTCACAATAATCTTTATCACCGAATATTCTCTCTTTCCAATTTTCATCGTCGGGCGACGACGGTCCGCAGGCATACATTTCTTCTTTTTTCGCATAACCGTATTTGCCGTTGGTTGCTTTGACATATATGAAATCGGGTTCGTCAACCTTCAACGGATTATCGGGTGAAGTCACCGCATCAAAAACCGAACCGAATGTTGCGGCATTCGGATTGGGTTCAGGATCGGTTCCTATAAACTGATTATGGACATAAATCAACGTCGGAACGGCAATTATCAGAATAACCGACAGAGCAATAATAATCTTTTTCACCATTTTTGTCCCCTCCGCATATTACTGCGAAACATTTCTCTTCGCTCTGCGTTTTCTAATAAGCTTTTTAATGATGATTATTGCAACTATCGCTATAACAACAACAGGAATTATAACGGGAATTCCTCCGATTACCGCAACCGCAAAATCTTCAAGTCCATCCTTGAGATTATCAATGTTATCAAGGAATTCGTTCTTGATTCTCTGCCAGAGGGTTCGTTCGGACTCCATAACCCTTTCAACCTCATTGATATGAAGCGTTACCGTGCTGTAGCTGACTCTGTTTTCAAGTACACGAAGTTGTGCAGTATAATTTTCAATCTGATAGTTAACCTCGGAAAGCCTTTCCTGAATTGCAAGCACATTTTCAAGCGAAGCGGCTTTTTCAAGAAGTCCTGTGAGGGTTTCTTTTTCGGTCTTGTATGCAGATATTCTGCTTTCAACATCAACATATTCGAGAGTTACATTCTGCTGTGTCTCTGTTTTCGAGGTTATTTTTCCGTTTTCCTCTGCTGAAAGCATAAAAACATCAAGCTTATCGGCAGGAATTCTTAATTTATAAACGGAATGTCTGTTTGCATTTCCGTATCCGCCCATATTTGCATCGGAATTTTCGATATATCCGCCGTTTGCGACAACATTTGCGGTAAGACCTGAAATATATTTGTCATATTCCTTGGTCTGGACATAGGCTTCAACGGTTTTAATGATTTTTTCATTGGTTGTCTTGGGTACTTCTCCGTTTTCATTCGGAACGGTATCGGACTGGAGCTCAATTTTACCGTTGAGCGATTCGGATGTGTTGTAGATTATTCCGCCTGCGCTGTCTGCGGCTGAAAAATACTCCATTTCCTCCACTGCCATGTCGTTTGACATTTTGGCACCGCATCCGACCAAAGAAACAGCCATAATAACGCAGAGTAGAATTGCGAACAGTTTTTTCATTTTAATCACCTTTCTTTTAACTTTTATTATATTTCTTAAAATGTTAATTTTCTTCAAAAGCATTGACATTTTTGCAAAAATGTGTCAGTAATATAGTATAGAAACTAATCAGGAGGACTTTTGAATGAAGAAATTAATTGCTATGATTGCGGTTCTTGCAACGGTGCTTTCGCTCTCCGCCTGCAAGATGAATAAAGATCTCACGCCGGAGGAAAAGCAGTCAAAATATGCCGCAGAGGAGTCAAAACACATCGCCGCATCAATTCAGGCAGAGAATGATTACATCGACGGCGTCAACGATTACTCTGAAAACGAAATCGGTAAAACAGTTAAGGGTAAAAAGCTCGTTATCAAAGCGGAAAGCTCGTTGGGATATAAATACAATGTTTTTACATTCAATAAAAAAGGCAAGATGACCGAGCGTCTTTGCTATGAATTCTATGATTCAATCGAGAATTACAATGTTCAGTCGGAAATCAAGAATCCGCAGGGTCGAAAGCTTGTCAACACTGATGATGAAGCAAGAATGGTTGTTTATAAGTACGACGAAGTATGGGAACAGACCTTTGATGAGCTTTACGAAGCATATTCAAAGCCTGAAATAAATGACCTCGGGTATTCAATTGTTGAATAATTCAATGCTAAAGCTGTCCGTTTGGGCGGCTTTTTAATTATAATCCGCAAGATAATATTTATTGATTGTATCTTTATCAAAGCTGTAAATTATGTCTGCATTGAATATTTCGAGTTCTTCCTCAGCTTCATCCGAAGGCTTTCCGCTTATCGCACCTCCAAGAGTGCTGTTTAAATATGCCTCATATGCTTCGTTGGCAGAATTGAATTCCTCACGGGATATTCCGAAATGCTCAACAAACTGAAGCATCGCCATTCCGCCCGTTGCCCTGACGGATTTTTCCCATTTTTTATATTCTTCCGAATCAACAAGCCACGCAAACTGCGACGGTATAACCGAATATATTTTTCTGTATACACCGCTGTTGAAAAGCGATTCAACTTCAACAGTTACGGTCTGACTCTGTGCGGAAACAGCTCCGTCTGCCAGATAATCTTCAACGATATACATATCCTCATCAGCAGCATAATTATAATAAAAACCTTTTCCGTTTTCGGATTCGGGTGCTGCCAAATTATCTGCCAATTTACTGCCTGCTCTGAATATAAATCCCGGAGAAAAGATAACAAGAGTAAATACCGCCGCAGCGGCAACCGGAATCCAGAGCTTGTAGTTGAAGCTTTTTTTTCTATGATTTTCACAAGCTTCAATAATTCTCTCCTGCTGAATTTCACTCAGCCGTATTTCTTCGACTGCGGGCTTTATTTTTTCAAAATCCATGTTATCTCGCCTCCTTTTCATAAATTTCTCTGAGTGCTTCCCTGCCCCTTTGCAAGCGTTTCTTGACCGCCGCTTCTGTTATACCGAGCACGGACGCAATTTCCCCTGCCTTGTAGCCCTCGACATAATGAAGATGAATAACAATTCTGTATTTCTCTTCAAGCGAAACCAGCATTTCGAGGATTTGCGCATTATCCTCGCTTGTGCCAAGATTCCGTATCTCGTCAAGACTCACAAAGCTTTGATATTTTCTTTTTCTTAAGATGTCCTTGCATACATTTGATGCAACCCGTATCAGCCATGCTTTTTCATGCTCCGAATCGTTGAATTCGGGGGCTTTCTCAACATATTTCAAAAAACATTCCTGAACCGCATCGCTTGCATCCTCCCTGTTTCCCGTCATAACAGAACAAAGACGGAAAAGACCGTTACTGTATTCATTGACCGCTCTTCGGGCATCAGGGACAATTTTTTCTTTTCTCATGGGCAAATCACCGCCCCTTTTATTGTCTTTATATAATATAAACGAATCAAATTGCCGAAAGGTGACAAAAATTTAAAGCATTTCCGCAAAAATGCAGAAATGCTCAGATTTTTATTTTGCGTAAACCTCAAGAATTTCGCCAATATACATTTTATGGTAATCCTTTTGGGCATAGTTATTCTCTATTGACGAATCAACAAAACCTGCAGGATCAATGAACTGCGAAGCCATTTTACGGCACACAAGCGTGTATTCCGCTTCCTCAAAAGTAACTCCTCCGTCAACGAAAACGGGGGTCAAGCAACATTCCTTTGCTTTGTCAATATCTCTTCCGCTCTTTGATCCGCAGATGCGAAGAGCATCTTTATATTCAGGCGCATAGAACGAAACTGTAAAAATATCCTCTTTTTCCATAAACTCATAGGTATAGCGTTGAGGTCTTATAAAAACAAAAGCAGCGTCCTTACCCCAGATTTCGCCAAGTGCACCCCAGCTTACGGTCATCGTGTTGAATTTGTCTTTGTTTCCTGCAGTAACAAGTCCCCAACCGTCCGAAATTAGCTCGGGAGCACTGATTTTAATATCTCTGATGTTGATTTCTTTCATAATTGCCTCCGCATATTTATTATAGATTGTATTATATCATAAATCGCATTTATTGTACAGCAGAAAAAGGAGAAATGAAATGTCGGAACAAATATATCCGAAGTGAAAACAAATCCGGATAACTTCATGCTTATGATTTCAAAAGAAATATATGCCTGCACGGGAATAAAAATACATAGTTTCTTACGGGTAGAAGCTTCTGTATACGTAAATAATATGTAAATTTTAAAAATAACATTTGAACTTTATAGCAATAAATGTTAGAATATATTCCTACATGATAAAAAGGAGGTTACCTGAATGTCCGATGAAAACATAAAGGGTATGCCCGAAGAAGAAACTGCAGAACTTCAAAACGAAGAAACTTCGGTTGAAACCGAAGAAATCGCCGAAGAAGCAATTGAAGAATCTTCAGATGAATTAAATGAAGCTGTTCGGGAAGAAGCTGAAACCATTGAAGAAGAAAACAGCGACATTACCGAAGAGGAAGCCGAAGAAACTATTGATGAAGATAATCTTTGTCTTTGTTGCGGCGAAAAAGAAAAAACAGAGGACAGCGACTACTGTGAAGAATGTGAAGCTGAAATGCTTTCAAGAAAAATCCCCTTCCTTGCATGGGTGGGCGGACTTACAGCTGTTGTGTTCAGTGTTTTCGCACTTGCTCTTGTTTTCATTCTCACCGCTCCCTCAATCCAGGTTGCAAAGGGAGATAAATATGCAAGAGAAAACCGTTGGTATTCTGCATATACCGAATACTCAAACGTTGCTTCCGTTGTTGACGAATTGACAACAATTCTCGGCGGAGAATCCCCATTTGTTCAGACCGGCTCAAATCTTGCCGTCAAAAAGTTTGATGCACTTGCACACTACACCTCACCCCTTGAAGCTTTCTATTATGAAGGCACAAGCGTTGAACATCTTGAAGGCAAATCCAATGCCAAGATGAACGATTATTATGAGATTTACAACAATTATCTTACCTCTTATGATATCGTGCTTGAGGCTCTTGACAAAAAATTCGGAACGACATCGCCTTCAGCCGAAGAAATGCACGCTGCTGTCGAGGAGCTCCGCGGCACTGAAGGGCTTGATGACATCTGGGTTGATTACTATCATCTTACATTCGCTTACAACTTTGACGAATCCGATGATGTCATTTCCAAATATCTCAATGCAATTGATGAAAGTGCAAAAAAGACCGACCTCAACTATTCATGGCTTTATTACACCGAAATCGCTGACCTGCTTTATAAAAAAGGTGATTATGAGGGTGCCTCCGAATATCTCGGAAAGCTTATCAAAAACGACCGCACCAATTTCGGAGCATACGAACTTCAAATGCGTATTATCATGAAAACCGAAGGTCTTGATGAAGCAAAAAATCTTCTTGACGAATTCAAAAAATATAACGAAGATATTGACACTGCATATGTTCTTGAGATTATGTATCTCCGCTGTGCAAAAGAATATGACAAAGCTCAAGAGCTTTGTACCGAAGCTATGGAAAAATACGGCTCATCCCCCGAAATCAACCGTCAGCTTGCACTTGTTTATCTTCTAAAGGGTGAATACGGAAACGCTTACGAATCAGCCTTCACCGCATACAGCAATGCAGTTTATATTGCCCAGTATTATCAGGATGAAAGCTCGCTTACAAGCCAGCTTTACAACACCCTTTATCTCTGTGCTTATCTTGAATCCGAAAAAGGAACAATGAATACCGATAACGCATCAGAAATAGCTCAGATTCTTGATGACCTTAAGGATGTCGTTGACACACAATCGGTTCTTGATATCATAAACGGCAAAAAAACGCCCGAGCAAATTCTTACGGAAGGAGAGTTTGATTTAATATGAGAACACTTTACATTATAACCAGAATACTCACCTTCCCCGGAGCATATCTCAGAGGATTCTGGGAACAGCTCACTTGCCGAATACTTGCTCTGCCAGTAGAAATTCCCGGATATCTCAGGATTGACGAAGCATGCAGTCATGTTGAACATTCGCTTGCCAAAAAAGGCTTTTCCTCATATCTGATGGCAACAGGTGCGGGATTCATGAATTTCATGACTGGTCTTCCTATCTTCCTTGCAGGCTTTATGAATCTGCGTTATATGGGCATTACTCCGTATGACAATCTCGGCTATTTCATTTTCTATATTGCCATAACCTACATCGGTTTCTCGATGCTCTGCAACATCTTCCCTCTTGTTGAGGATGCAATGAATCTTTTCGATATTGCATATAAGCAGAAGAAAATGAACACGGTCGGCAGAATCGTTTTTGCAATCCCTTCTGCAATCGCTTATGTCGGTTCGTATCTTGAAAAATACTGCATAACCTTCATTGCGCTTGCAGCAGCGGTTATTCTTTCATTGGTTTTATAATTTACTTTTTATAGATGTCGCCCTTTGGTCGGCATCTTTTTTATTTATTTGTAATTTTGAGGACATAAATTTGTAATATATTTCCCTTATAATGAAATCACAAAAAACAATAAGAAAGGCAGGTATTGTCATGGAAAAGAAAAAATTCTATAAAACAAGCGAGTTTTTGTGTTTCTTCGTTGCAATTGCTGAGTTTATTCTGTTTGTCATTTGGGGGCTCAATATGCACGGCGGAGATGAAATGGGATATTCTTTGATTGCATTTTACGGCGCAGTACCCATCACGGCATTTATTCTCTGTGCCATTCTTGCTGCTAAAAAATCGAAGCTTTCACTCCTGCTTGCTCTTTTTATTGTTCTGATTGAGTTCTTCCTTCCGTTCATTGTTTTTGAAACGTTTGAATTTGGACTCAGCCTTGCACTTTCGGTTATACCCTGCGCCGCAGGTCTTGGATTCGGATATCTTTTAAGCAAAAGGAAATAACAGCAAACGGGCTTTACAGATTGTGTAAAGCCCGTTATTTTCATATATAAAGCAAAAACGGAGAAAGCCTCTTCTGAGATTTCTCCGTTTAAAGCTAAATTCAACTCTGACTTATGCTTCCTTAACTACTACCTGCTTGCCGTTATAATAACCGCACTCGGGGCAAAGTCTGTGAGTTCTCTTGTACTCACCGCAGTTTGAGCACTTCTCAAGCTGGGGAGCGGACATCTTCCAAACATTGGAGCGTCTCTTATCTCTTCTTGCCTTTGAAACTCTTCTCTTGGGTACTGCCATGCCTAAGCACCTCCTTAATTTTGTGCTTTATTAAACCCTTGGGTTTTATTTTAATTATCCAAAAGCTGCTTAAGCGCCGCAAGACGCGGGTCAACCTCTTTTTCGCAGCTGCATGAGCCTTCATTCAAATCCTTGCCGCACTTCGGACACATTCCCTTGCAATTCTTTCTGCAAAGAAACTTTGAGGGAAGGTCAAGATAAATATCCTCTGTTATAAGCTCATCGAGATTGAATCTAAGCTCATTGACGAGCAAAAGCTCATCGTTTGTTTCGTCATTAAGACTTGTAACAAGCGTGTGGAAAATTTTGGTTGCGAGCGGAAGCAAAATCGGTTTTGCGCAACGGTCGCAAGCGGTTTCGAGAATGAAATCCGCCGTCGCATGGAGTTCAACTATGCCAGTATAGTTGCCTGCATGGCCGCTGATTTTTACCGGAGAAGCAAAAGGCTTCGAGCCGTTAAGCTCCTGCTCCGAAAGGTCAAGTTCATAATCGAATTCTTTGACCATTCCTTCATTGTTAAAAATAGGTTCTAAATCCAATATCATAAATTTACACCTAAAATCACGCACAAAATATTATATATTCAATAGCGTGATTTGTCAACTAAAATTTTGAATTAAATTCAGATTTTTTCGCAGAAATCGAAAATTCTTGCGGGAAGGTCACTCTCATCGCATGAAACGGTAAAAGTGATATCCTGCTCTGCAAGCTTGCTGAGCTCCGCAACCTTCTCAAGGAAGTTTGCAAGTGCTTCATAATCTCTGCCGCCAATCTTGAGAGTAGCATCAACAAGGATATCTGTGATATCGTGGTCGCCTGCAACAATGCCGCAAAGGAAACCGTAGAATGAATCATAACCTGATACCTTATAATGATCTGTTTCAACAAGTCTTGCTCTGTAGTTCACATCGTAAGTAAGAAGTCTTTCTTTTTCGATGCAAACAACATTGCCGTTTGACTTTTCAACAGCGTTGTTTACGAGTTCAATGAGTCTCTTTGTTTTTCCTGCGCCTTTGTTTCCGATAATGAGTTTTACCATTTTAAAATCCTCCTGTATAGTAAATTTATTTAATTCTTTCTTCGAGTGCCTCTTTCTCAGCCTCGTAACCGGGCTTGCCGAGAAGGGCAAACATATTCTTTTTATAGCTCTCTACACCGGGCTGGTCAAAGGGATTTACGCCGAGAATATAACCTGAAATACCGCATGCCTTTTCAAAGAAGTAAATCATCTGACCGAGAGTGTATTCATCCTGTTTTTCAATTTCAATAACAATATTGGGAACATTGCCGTCGGTATGTGCAAGAACAGTTCCTGCAAACGCCTTGCTGTTAACGAAATGAACTGTTTTGCCTGCAACGAAATTGAGCCCGTCGCCGTTAACATCGTCAAATTCGATTTCAACATCTTCCTTGGGATTGTTGACCCAGATAACTGTTTCAAAAAGGCTTCTTTCACCCTGCTGAATATACTGACCGAGAGAATGAAGGTCTGTTGAGAAGATTGCCGAGGTGGGATAAATACCCTTATTTTCCTTGCCTTCGCTTTCGCCGAAAAGCTGCTTGAACCATTCGCACCACATAGTCATGGAAGGCTCATAAGCTGCCATCATTTCGAGCTTTTTTCCGTCACGGTAAAGCATATTTCTGATTGCCGCATATTTATAGCAATCGTTTGAGAGAACATCATCCTTTGAATATGCCTCTCTTGCATCCGCAGCACCCTGCATGATTGCGTCAACATCAATTCCCGCAACTGCTATCGGAAGAAGTCCTACCGCAGTAAGAACGGAATATCTGCCGCCTACATCATCGGGAACGACAAAGGTTTTGTAGCCTTCGCTGTCTGCAAGTGCTTTGAGTGCACCTCTGGATTTGTCTGTTGTAACATAAATTCTTTTTGCAGCTTCTTCCTTGCCATATTTTTCTTCGGCAAGCTTTTTGAAGATACGGAAAGCTATTGCGGTTTCGGTCGTTGTGCCCGACTTTGAAATAACATTAATCGAGAAATCCTTGCCTTCAATAAGCTTTATAAGCTCAGCAACAGCCGATGAGCTTATTGTGTTACCGCCGAAATAAATATCGGGAGTATCCTTTTTAACAAGGTTATAATTGTTTGACTTTACAAATTCAATAGCCGCTCTTGCACCGAGATATGAACCGCCGATACCGAGAACAACTAGCACCTCGGAATCCTTCTTGATTTTTTCGGCACATTCTTTAATCTGTTCAAATTCCGCCTTATCGTAATTAACGGGAAGGTCTATCCAGCCAAGAAAGTCATTTCCCTGGCCTGTTCCCTCGTGAAGCATTGCATGAGCTTTTGAAATCTCAGCCTGCATTGCCTCAAGCTTTTCTTTGCAAGCATATTCGCCTGCATAATTGAGATTGAGTTTTATTGGCATCTCAGTGTTTACACCCCTACTATAAAAAACAATATAATAATTGATTATTTAATATATTTTACCCTATAAATGCGTTCTTTGCAACAGTTTAAGGTGAAAAATATAAAAATATTTTTAAATAAAGGTGTTTTAATAAAAAAGATACAGAACTCTCTATTTTGCTCTGTATCTATTTTACCATATTATATTTATTATTGCAAACAGTATTTAAGATGCTATAGCATTTATTATTCTTTTAAAAATTATACCGAATGTCAGACTGCCGACATTATCGGGAGAAGTAAGATTATATACTCCGATTATCTCCTCGCCGAGCTTGAAGGTTACCGTACCGAGCACCTGACCTTTCTCAACGGGAGCCGCAACATCAACCGCAAGGTCAACCGTCTGAGTGATGTCTCCTTCTCTGCCTTTTTCAATAAGAACGGGATTTGCCTTCGGAATCTGAGGGGTTATTTTTTCGGTTACACCGTTTATCACTCCCACATTCGGAATAAGAGATTTGTCTATAACGGGCGTTACGGTTGTATAGTTTGCAAAGCCCCAGTTGAGCATAGCCTTTGCTGTTTCAAATCTGTCGGAGCTGTTATCACTTCCCATAACGACGGCAATCAGATGCGTTCCGTCACGCATCGCACTTGCAGAAACACAGCATCCCGCCTTTGATGTTGTGCCCGTTTTCAAGCCCGTTGTGCCCTCGTAAAATCTGACGAGTTTATTTGTGTTTACAAGCTCTGTCTGACCGTTTCTCAGCGAATCCATCCATATTGTTGTGTAATTTGTTATCAGCTCATGTTTAAGGAGCTCTCTTGACATTATTGCAACATCAAGTGCAGTTGTAAGATGATTTTCCGTTGTGTCATCAAGACCCGTACAGTTTTCAAAATGAGTGTTTTTCATTCCGAGCTGTGATGCTCTATCGTTGAGAAGCTTCACAAAAGCCTCATCGCTTCCCGCTATATATTCACCCAAAGCGGTGCAGGCATCGTTCGCACTGTATACGGCGGTTGCTTTTAAAAGCTCATCGACTGTCATCTGTTCTCCCTCTTTAAGCCATATCTGTGAGCCTCCCTTTGATGATGCGCTTCCCGAAACCGTCACAACATCTCCGAGCGATATTCTGCCCTCATCTATTGCTTCGCAAACAAGCAATAAGGGCATGATTTTTGTGACAGAAGCCGGATACAGCTTTTCATTCTCATTATAATTCATAAGTACTTTGCCTGTTGACGCATCCATGAGTACTGCCGCTTTTGCTTTGATTTCAACGGGTGTTGCGTTTTCAGCTGCATAAGAATTAAACGACACACAAAACAGCATAACCACCGAAACAACTACTGATATTATTCTCTTCATACCGATTCCCCTTTCAACTAAAATATATGTTGAAAACAGCATTGATTATCACCGTATTTTCTGTTATAATTTTAAACGGTGATATTTTATGAAAGCTGCATTTTATACACTCGGCTGCAAGGTTAATCAGTATGAGTCGCAGGCTATGGCACAGAGTCTTGAAAGCCATGGTTTTATTATTGCCGACCACTCGGATGAAGCCGATGTTTATATCATAAATTCCTGCACGGTTACTGCCGAAAGCGACAGAAAAACAAGGCAGGCTGTCCGCCGTTTCAAGAAACTCCATCCCGAAAGTATTGTTGTTTTAACGGGTTGTATGCCGCAGGCTTTTCCCGAAATCAGCGGCAACCTTAGTGAAGCGGATATTGTTATCGGAAACAAAAGCAACCGTTTTCTTTTTGATTATATTACACAGTATATCAACAACAGAGGAAGAATCGTTGCGGTTGATGAACACAAGACCGGCGATTTATTTGCAGGCGACTGCATAAGCAATTTCCGTGAACGAACAAGAGCGAGTGTTAAAATTGAGGACGGCTGTAACCGCTTTTGTTCTTACTGCATCATTCCCTATGCAAGAGGCAGAGTCCGTTCGAAACCCATTGAAGAACTCAGAAATGAAATCACTGCCCTTGAAAAAAACGGTTTTTCTGAGATTGTGCTTGTCGGAATCAATCTTTCTGCTTACGGCATGGGATTTGATTATAATATTGTTGATGCAGTAAAACTTGCCGCATCATTTAACGGTATAAAAAGAGTTCGCCTCGGTTCTCTTGAACCCGACCATATCACCGATGAAATCATTTCAGGACTTGCTGAAATCCCCGAATTTTGTCCTCAATTCCACATATCGCTCCAAAGCGGATGTGACAACACTCTTAAACGCATGAACAGACATTATAACAGCTCCGAATATTTTGAGCTTTGCCGAAAGCTTCGCAGTTCATTTGATGGCACAACGATAACAACGGATATTATGGTCGGTTTTCCCGGCGAAACCGAAGAAGATTTTACAGCTTCGCTTGAATTTGCAAAAAAGGTCGGATTTGAAAAGGTTCATGTTTTCCCCTATTCAATAAGACCGGGAACTCCCGCCGCAAAAATGCCGAATCAGATTGAAAAGAGTGAGAAAGAACGCCGTGCGGCATTGATGAGTAAAGCTTGTGACGCAATAAGAAATGCTTTTCTTGAAAGCCAAATCGGTAAAACACTCGATGTTCTTATTGAAGAATATCATGACGGTTATGCACAAGGCTACACCGCAAACTATACACCCGTTAAAATTCCGTGTGAAAATTCTCACGGTTTCGTGAAAACGGAAATCATTGGAGTTGACGGAGATTTCTGTGTCGGTAAGATATAAACACAAATAAGGGATGTGTCATTCGGCACATCCCTTATTATATATTGTAATGTTAAAAGAGCTGCCACTTTCGTGACAGCTCTTATTTTGTTTATTCGGGATTATGATTTATTAAAATCAGTCTTCCTTCTTTTTTCTGGTGATTGCATAAGCCGCTGCAGCTGCACCGGAGATTGCTGCGAAAGCTGCAAGACCGCCTGCTACAGAACCGGTTTCGGGAATATCAACATCGATTTCGGAGTCATCAGCTGACTTTTCAGTCCATGTTGCCTCAAATACAAGGTCTTCATTACCCATCTTCTCGGGAACTTCGGGGTTCCAGCCTTCGAATACGAAGCCGTCCTTTGCAGGATCTGCGGGGACGGGAATCTTTGTGCCCTTAACTACCTTGTAGGTCTTATAAACTTCACCGTCAACGATGTAGGTTACGGTATGAGTATTCTTAACAAGCTCTGCTACACCTACGAGAACGATTACACCGCCAACAATTGAAATGCCGGTAATAATTGCTGCGTTTGCAATTGAAGCTGCGATTACGCCGCCTGCAACAACTGTTCCGCCAACAACGATTGTTACGAATGTCTTATCGATTTCGTACTGAGGTTCAAATACCAAATCTTCAGCAGGCATTGTTGCGGGAACTTCGGGCTCCCAGCCTACGAATACATATCCGAACTTCTTGGGTCCTTCTGCAGGAACAGGGATTGCATCGCCTTCGGCAAGAACGCTCTTTGCAAAAGTCTTTCCGTCCGGACGAAGGAATGTTGCTGTGAACTTATCAGGTTCGGGATCTGCCCATGTTGCAGTGTATGTGAGGTTACGAGCGGGCATTACTGCCTCAGGAGCGGGGCTCCAGCCTGCGAACATACGGACTGCTGAATCTTCGGGATCATCGGGAACGGGAACTTCTGCCTGATAGAGTACGTCATACTCAGCATAAACTTCGCCGTCAACCATGTAGGTTACTTTATATGTGTTAACATCAAACTTTGCATAAACCTTGATGTTGTCTGTACCCATTACCATGTTTTCGGGAAGAGCATTGCCGTTTTCATCTACCCATTCAACAAAGGTAAGACCTTCTACTGTGGGATCATCGGGATGAACGATGGGGGCACCTTCTTCAAAGCTGAGTGACTTGTAAAGCTCGCCGTTTTCTGCAAGATAGTAGTCAACGTTGTGCTTTGCAACATCCCATGATGCTTTTACTGTCACATTGTATGCGGGCATTGTTGTGCATGCATCAACGGTTTCGCCCTTTTCGTTTGTCCATGTCCAACCTGCGAATACATGACCTGCCTTTACAGGAACGGGAAGTTCACCGATTGCTGCGCCGTAGTCATATGTCTTAGCGTCGATTGCATCGCCGCCGTCTGTATCGAAGGTGATTGTGTACTGATTAACCTCCCACTTTGCGGTAAGGTCAAAGCCGTTATCGGGCATTACATCGGGAAGATCAACAATAGCACCTGTTGAATCCTGCCAGCCCTTGAATTCATAGCCTTCTCTTGCGGGATCTTCGGGAAGCTTACCGGAAATATCTTCGCCGTATTCAAATGTTTCATCGAATACCGATTCACCGTCTTTAAACTTTCCTTCGCCGGCATCAAGCTTAATGTTGTGCTTGTTTGCTTCCCATACCGCCTTAACTTCAAGAGGCTCTGCAGGCATTGTTTCGGGAAGCTGAGGATCCCAGCCTGCAAACTTGTAGCCATCCTTGTCGTCAAGCTTATAGTCAGCGATTTCTTCGCCTTCTTCATAGAAAGCGGTGTTTACAACTTTGTCGCCGTCTTTATATGTGATTGTGAATGTGGGATTCTCTTCAAACTTGGGATAAAGTTCAAGGTTTCCGTTAGGAATCTTTGTTACAGCATTGCCGTTCTTATCAACCCAACCTGCAAAGTAATGACCGTCTTTCTGAGGTTCATCTGTGGGAACAGGAACATCTGCACCTTCAAGACCGGCATCAATATACTTCTTGAACTCTGTGCCATCTTCGTTGTAATAAGTTACATCAAAGATTTCTTTCCACTTTGCTTTAATAGTTATATCTTCCGGAGGGAAGTATTTGGGAATACTTGTTTCTTTGCCGTTTTCATCAACCCAACCGTCGAACTCATAGCCATCTCTTGTGGGATTTGTGGGAACTGCATTGAAGGGAACACCTACTTCAGCTTTTACGGGATAAACAGGTGCGCCGTTGGAGAACTTACCGCCGTTTGCATCAAGAGTAATTATTGAATAAACGATATTCTTTTCCCACTGTGCAGTAAGAGTTACATCATCTGCGGGAAGTTTGTATTCATCGCCGGGCATACCAACTTTAGTATTACCGTCATACCAACCGAGAAACTCATATCCTTCTCTTGATACTTCGGGAAGCTTGATGCTTTCGCCGTACTTGTCGGTCATTTCATCTTCTTCACATTTACCCTCGTTAGGATTAAATGTTACTTTAATATCTTTTACTTCAAGAACTGCAACAAAATTCATACCGTCTGTTGAATCCATGATAAGTCCGCTTTCAACATCGGGATCCCACTGAATGAAGTTATATCCTGCGATATCTTCTTTTGCGGGTGCACCGGGATTGGGAATTGATTCATCAAACGTAACAAAAATTTCTTCATAGGGCTCTGCGCCGTTATCAAGGTCTTCCTGAGTGAGATAGAAGCGTGCGGGATATTTGTCATCGCCTGTTGTGTAAAGTGTAACATCATCTGTTACAGTGTAAGCATTTTCGCTGTCGTCAATAACAACCTTTGTGCCGTTTTCAAGTGCCCATACATCTGTGGGATAGTTGATGGGAGCAAATTCGGTGTAAATCTTTTCACCGTATGCAAATGTCTGTTCGGAAACGGTTGTTTCATATACACCGTCTTCATCCTTGTCGGCCTTGAATGTTACTGTATAAAGGACATCCTCGTAGATTGCTTCAAAGGTTCTGTCCATGTCAGCAAGCTTGGGAATATCACCGTCCCATTCAGCAAAGTTCTTTCCGGTTGCTTTGGGATTTTCGGGAATGATTACTTCATCATAGAAATTATAATAATAAATCTTTACGTTGTCACCGTCAGGGAAGTTTCCTTCCATAGCCTTGAATGTGAATGTTACATCATAAGTGTTATCATATTCATAAACAGCATAAAGGTGAAGCTCTTCTGTGGGCATTTCTGTGGGAAGAGTTTCTGCTTCTGTACCGCCTTCAACGGTTGTCCAGCCTACGAAGTTGTAGTCGGGCTTTGAGGGCTCGCCGCCGGGAACTGCATCAAAGCTGTGGAGAGGTGCGCCGAAATATGTGGGATAAGTCTCAGTCTTTGCTGCGCCTGTTATATCTTCGTAGTGGTAAACAAGATTATATTTATTTCTTTCGTAATAAGCATTAACAACGGAGGAGCCGTCAACATCAATTACAACATTCTTGGAGCTCTTTTCTTCGTCAAGGAAGAAACGAGTGTCAGAGGGTTCTTCAGCACTTACAGTTGAGTTGGGAGCAGCATATTGGGTTGTGCCCTGTACCTCTGTGGGATAAGTGCCGTCAGCGTTCATGTAGTACTCATTGAGAGTATATTCAACCTCTGTGGGCTGAGGAGCATCTGTCCATACAGCATAGAGAGTCTGAACGTCATAATCATATTTAAATGCAACCGCCTCAGTCTGTGTTGCACCTGTGCCGGGCTTCTGCGCTGACCAATAAGCAAATTCCTTGCCCTCGGGATGAACGGGATTTACAACAGCAGTAAAATCAACTTCCTTGCTGATAATACCCTTTTCTGTTGTGTATGTATCTTCTTCCCATTCGCCGTTTGCATCAACAAGACCCATATCAAAAATGATTTCGCTTGTTGTTGTGATAACAGCAGAATTTGTGCTGAGCTCGGGTTCCCAAAGCCACATGCCCATATTTTTTTCTCTGAAAGCACCCTTTTCACCCTTGGTGATATTGATAATCATTTCACCTTCGGCTTCACAGCTTTTGCTGTAGTTGTAGGGGGGAACTTCTGCATCGCCTTCGTTATCAACTGTGTTTGTTGCGGTGTTATCATTAACCTTAAGGTCAAACTCATACATCCAATCGCTGTCGGAAAGTTTGCTGTTATCTACACCTGAGCCAAACTTGATAGTGTTGGGAACGAGATCATATTTTTCAAAAAACTTTGAATCATTCTCGATTTCATTTACAATATAATCAATATCGTAATCCCATGTATCATAATTATCCTGACTCTTCCAATTGGCGTTAGCCACAAGTTTATAGCCGCCTGCGCCGTATGCATCATCGTCAGGGCCTGCATACTGGTCGTTTACGGTAATCGGTCTTGTGACATCGTTTTCAAAACCGGGCAGATTGAAGAAATCTCTTTCAAAAATAAAACAAGATTCACCGCCGTAAGTATAAAAGCCGGTTTTGATAAAAACTCTTGCCTTTATGTCTTCGTCGGGTGCAGCCTTAGCTGTTTCAATCCAATTACCGGGATTTTTAGGATCTTCTCTGTAGAACTTAACGGTAAATGTGATATCGTTAGGGTCATCATTGACAGTCCATGCGTTTGCTGCAACTGACATTGTGCTGAACATCATTATCAATGCAAGAAGCATTGCCAATGATTTCTTTAAATGTGTCATATGCGTTTTCCTCCTTTGTGTTATTGCGATACTTTCGTATAATACGATTTATTTTACCATAATTCAAATTTGATTTCAATAGCATTTTATAATTTATTATTATATAATATCAGCAAATTTTTATGCAATATTAACATTTTGTCTGTTATTCCGAAGCTGTATCGGAATCAACAACCTTTGCTGCACGGATTTTTGCAAGCTCAAACATCATTGTATCTCTTGCTTTTCCGTGAACGTTAAAGAAGAGAAGTGATACACCCTTCATGAATCTGCCTATAGCGGGAGCAAGCGCAAAAACAGTCCAGATACCCGCAAGCATACCCGGGTCTGTCTGAGGCACCTGAATACCGTTGGCATTGATAAGCGGAACATAATGGATTGCGGCAACCGCAAACGCACTTATCATTTTGGCGACTGCGTCAGAGATAATCTTGAAATAGCTCATTGCCGCTGTGATTGTTGCCTCGTTGCGTACGCCCGATTTCCATTCAACATAGTCATAGAGGTCGCCGTTAAGAGCTGTACTGCAATATCTCTGAATACTGTTAAGCGAGCCGCAGAATGTAAGGGCAATAATAATCCAGATGAGATTTAATATAAAACGTTCCTCACCAAAGGGTTTGTAGCCCACAATCCACATAATAAAATAGCATGCTCCGCAAAACATATAACTGCCTGCAGCAAGATTTCTCAGGCCGAATTTTTTAGTGAGCTTCGGTGCGAGGGGGAGCACAAAATAACTGGGCAATCCGGTGAAAAGGCCTGCAATTGTACCGTAAGACAGCCTGCCCATACAGTTAAGCCAAAAGAAATCCTCAACCATCGTGCCCGTACTTTTGCCGACGGCAAAGAAGTTTTTAATCAGAAGAACCCACATGGGACGGCAGGTACCTATGGTTTTGAGAGTCTTGAAAAGACCCATCTGATTCATTTCCTGCCTTGTGGAAAGAGGCATCCTTTCCTTAAGCTTGAAGAAACCGTATGTTCTGAACAAAACAACGCAGATAACAAACACTACCGCACCGCCCGTATAAATATTACGGGACCCGACATTAAGAATCTGCGGCAGGAAGTCAACGAGAACAGGGAAAAGCGACGGCAGCCACACACCGACAAGGTCAGCATAGGCATCCGTTGCAATAAGTCTGTTCCGTTCAATCGGATTTGGCGTTATGTTGAAAAGAATAATCTGATAGCTCGTGTCGTAGAATGATCTTGCAATTGAACCGACATAGTTGAAAACCAGAAAAGATGCAAAAAGAGTCAGCTGACTCATTCCGCCCGGCAAAAGCCACGGCGAAAGCGATGCAAACACCCAAAAAGGCAAGGTGAGCATGATATAAGGTCTTACTCTGCCCCAACGGGTTCTTGTTCTGTCGATTATGAGTCCCGACACCGCATTGTCAAGCGTATCTGCAATAAAACTGATTGTTTCTGCTGCACCCCATGTTTTTGCATTGATACCGAGAAACTGTGTTGCAAAAAAGAAAAGCTTCTTGCTGAAAGTGTTCCACATGGTGTCGCCCATACCCGAAAGAATATAGGCAACATAATGCTTCGGACTCAAATAATTCTTATGTTGGTTTTCAAATTCCCTGATGACCGCAGTTTCATCTGTCTCGGTTGTTGATACCGAGCCGATACTTTCTGCCAATATAATCACCGTCCTAAAGATAGCTTCACAGGTAAAAAATTATACTATCGCATACTAACCCAATATATCATTTATTGTATTATATCGGTCAAAAAAAATCAAGCGTATTTCTTAAAAAGCCGAAACACGCTTGATTCAGACGCTGTTTTTTATGTTTCCGGAAACTTATAAAACCACTTTTTTGCTCACAAGAGGCTGCTTACAACGGTTTCTCCAGAAGCTGTTTGCATAAATTTTAACGGTATATTCACCCTTGCCGAGGTCATCAAAGCTTACGCTGAGTTTCTCAGGCATATCGTAGAAATAAAACTCACTCCATACGGTTGAGTTACGGATAATGGCACCGTTTTTATCAATTAAATATATATTATAATCATTAGTATATTCGTCATCAATCTTAGCCTGGTCGAATGTTACCGTGAATCCGTCGGGCTTCAGATTGCTGATTTCAATTTCTGCCGATTCATCAAAATAAGGAGCAAGGTCGGATTTGTAACGCTTGTCAGTATAGAGATAGGAATCGGGATTCCACGCCTCATCGATTTTCCATGTGAAGGGGAAGAAATTTGAGGTTATGAGGTCATAAGGATAAATTCTGACTCTGTTTTCCGCATCTGCCTCAACTATAAGCATCTGCGCCGCCTTTTCCTTTCCGGGAGGACAGGTGCCGTAAATCTTATCAAACTCATCAAGCTCAAAATAGCTGAGAGTACCCGTGCCCAGGCAGGTGAAATGACGCTGATGAATCGAACGCGGATCGTTTATGGGTGCATGTGAGTGACCTGAGAAATCGATTATCTGCGGATAATTCATGAGAATATCGGTAAGCTCATCCTCGCCCCAGTTTGCGCTGCCGTAAACCGTACCCATAATATGAGGATGCTGGAAGAAGAAAATCGGTTTAATCGGGTCATCAGCAACGGCCTTCTTAAGTTCAGCTGCAACCCACTCTCTTTTTTTGTCATCAAAATGGCAGCCGTTTGTGCAGGTTACACTTATGAAATGATATCCGTTGATAACCTCGTGCGAATCGGGTGATTGCGAGAAAATTCTCTTGAACCTTTCAAGTGCAATCTCCTCTCCTGCGAAAAACTCATGACTCGCAAGAGAAAGCACAGTCTTTGTGCTGCCTTTCAGATTTTCATCGAGTGTAGATTTGAATGCAAGCATCTGCTCCTCAGTACCGCTGGTTGCAAAATCGCCGACAACATAGAGGGCATCAAGATTTGAATAATCCTCTTTTTCACTGAGTGAATATGAGGTTTCAATTGCCTTCTTCATTCTTGCGCGCTCAACTGAATCCTCATCTTTATAATGAATATCACTTACAACAGTAAATCTGAGAACAGGTTTGAAGTTTTTGTCAAAAGCCATAGAATCACCCTTACATTTTAATATAAATCGGAGCCGTTCAGCGAACAGCTCCGAAAAAAACTTATACCTTTGAGAATACGAGGTCAGAGAAGATCTTAACAATACCGGGAACAATATCCTTTACGATACCGATAATGTTGATATACTCAAACCAACCTTCAAAGTTCTTCCAGAAACCTGACCAGACAATAGCCTTGATGCAAGCAATGAACTCTTCAAATGTGGTTATTCCGTCATCCTTATCCTCTGTGCTGCTTGCCTTCTTTTCAGCAAGTGAAATCTTATAGGTTTCAGCTGTGAAAACATTACCTGCGGCAACCTTTACATAGTATGTGCCGCTTGCAAGAGTATCTGTGGAAACGGTTGTGTTTTCGGAGTTAAGAGCTGTTACCTTTTCCTTAACAATATTGCCGTTTTCATTTGTGACTGTGATTGTCCACTGACCGTTTGTTACTTCCTTCTTGCTGTCAAAGTCAGCAATTTTGATTTCGTAACCGTTGTTCTTCTCGGGTGCAGTGAACTTATACATATCAACGTCGTAATCGAAAGAAATGTTAGCACTGAATGACTTGCCTGCGGTGAGAAGGTTTGCATACTTTTCTTCGTTGTTGTACTCATACTCATCTGTTGAGTTTGATGCACCTGCAAAAACTCTTACCTGGTAACCGCCTGTGCTCTTGTTAACACCTTCAACCTTAAGGTAATATGTACCACCGTTAACACCGAAAACAGGGCTGTCCTTAACGGTTTCGCCGTCTTCGATTACGATTGAACCTACAACCTTTTCACTTGTTTCACCGTTGAGACCGTCAACAACCTTGACAAGAGTTGCCTTGTAGTTACCGGTCTTTGATGCGGTGTTATAAATACCGAAAGTTGCAAGTGAAGGTGCTGAGAAGGTTACGAGATAGTAGTCAACATCGTTTTCTGTGATTGCACCGTAGTAAAGCTTGGTGTCACCCTTCTTGGAAAGAGTAAGTGCTGTTGCCTGAGAAGTTACATTGTTGGGTTCCTTCTCGAAGAGTGCAGTCTTGTTGATTTTTGCCGAAAGAGTATATTCAAGAGTTTCATCAAGAACATTGCCCTTTTCAATACTGATGTAGTATACACCGGGGTTAACGCTGAAGTCAAATGAAACTGTTGCCTGAGTTCCAGCCGACTTAACGGAGTCGATTTCAGCTCCTGTTGAATCGGCAGCAGTTACAACAAAATAAGACATTACGGGGTCGGCACCGGTCTTTACATCATGAGCGAGTGTTATTGTTATAAGGCCGCTTTCTGTTGCTGTAAGCTTATAACAATCCTTGTCGTTTACGTCTGCAATTTTACCCTTGATGCTTGCGCCGAGACTCAAAGCATTGGCAACTGCAGTTGTGTTGTTATCCTCTGACTCTGTAACATCTGCAGCGAATGCACAGAAAGTTCCGCCGAATGCGATGAGCAGGGCAAGAACAAGAGAGAGAAGTGATTTTGCTTTTTTCATCTTTTTGTCCTCCTTATAATTTTATAAAACAGACAAATGCATTTTATCATATTTTTTCGGGCTTGTCAAACCGTACAGACCCTAAAATTATTAAAATTCAGTTAATAATGTGTAAACAGGACCGAAATCAGCCCAAATCGGGTTCGTCGTCAAGAATACAAACAGGATTTTCAAAGCCCTCAAGTTCAAGGACAACAACCTCGTTTTTACCCTCTTTGAGGAAAGGTGCGGGGATATATGCGGACCTCTGAGGACCCACCTCCCAGTATCTTGAGAGCACACGGTTATTGACAATGATGATACCTTTTTTGAGTGAAGGAAGCTTTATGAAGGTATCGCAACATTCGTCAATATCGATTTCCGCTTTAAGAAATACGGGTGTGCCGTCAAAAGACTCAACACCGTCCGAAAATTCAACCGAAGAAATATCGGTAAGAGGAAGCGGATAGTTCTTCCAATGATAAACAAAATTATTTCCGAAACCTATTCCCTGAGTGATACCCTTTGCATCCTTGAGCTTTGCGCCGTAATTGACTCTGCCCATGTTTTCAACAAGAACTGCCATTTCGGCACCCTCAGCGGGGATTTCGACCTCGTTTCTGGGTTCCGTGTCGTTTCTGTACTGAATACCGACAAATTTTTCGTCAAGATAGATATATCCTCTGTCGTGAACATCCTGAAGTCTAACCTTCTGACTGTCACGGGGACCTTTCACAAATGCCTTGTAAAGCACAAAGCCGTAGCCCTGATCGAGCTTTTCCATTGTCATGGGCATAACCGACTCAACGGGAGCTGAAAGCTTGTCGAGATTGTCAAAGAGCTTTGCAGACTTTGTGAATTCAATTTCACCGTATTTCTTTTTCTTTATCGGTGCAGGCATTTCAACATCGGGAATGGGAGCATATTTTGAAATAACCTCTTTGAATTTATAGTATTTCTCGGTAGGCTCACCGTTTTCGTTAAGAGGTGCATCGTCGTCATAGCTTGAAACGGTGGGCTCATACTCATCATAATCATTTGCACCGTTCATGTAGCCGAAATTGGTTCCGCCGTGGAACATATATGCCGAAAGGCTTGCACCCATTGAAAGAATTTCGTCTAGTGCGTTTGCGGCATCCTGCGGGTCGCGGCTGTGGTGTTCTTCCGTCCAATGGTCAAACCAACCGTTCCAGAATTCGGTGCACATCAAAGGTCCGTCGGGCTGGTATTCTCTCAGACGGGCAAACTGCTCTTTTGCTCTTGATCCGAAGTTTGCGGTTTTATGTATTTCGGGAACAGTACCTGCAGTAAGCATCTGATATTCAGCACCGTCGGACGTAAAGAACGGAACATCGATTCCCCTGTTTTTCATACCTTTAGCAAGGTAACGGATATATTCGCTGTCGTCACCGTAGCTGCCGTATTCGTTTTCAACCTGAACAAGAATAATGTTGCCGCCCTTTGTTATCTGATGCTTTGCTATTCTGGGAATAAAATCATCAAAGAATCTGTCAACCGCCGCAAGATAATCCTTGTCCATGCAGCGCAGTGCCATTGAATCGTTTTTAAGAAGCCACCAGGGGAGACCGCCGAAATCCCATTCGGAACAGATGTAGGGACCGGGTCTGACTATGGCATAAAGTCCGAGTTCTGCGGCGATATCAAGGAATTTTTCGATATCGAGCATATCGGAATAATCAAATTCGCCCTCTTCCATCTCGTGCATATTCCATGCAACATAGGTTTCAACGGTGTTAAAACCACAAGCCTTGAGCTTTATGAGTCTGTCACGCCAGTATTCCGAAGGAACACGGAAATAATGAATTGCACCCGCAATTATTCTGAACGGCTCACCGTTAAGATAAAAGCCGTCCTTTTCAATTGTAAATTTACCCATATCATTCTCCTTTAATCGGGAAGTTCTTCTCTTTCATAGGGAAATTCGCTGAAAACCTCAAACTTCTGTGCCCTCATCCAAAGTGAGGGGTTGATTTTTATCGTAAATCCGCATCCACTCGGAGTTATCCACTCGTGCATGGGCAATTCGGGAATACCGTATGCCGAAAGAATGGACATGATAACTCCGCCGTGAGTAACAATAGCTGCAGAGGTTATACCTGTTTTCATAAGACCCTCTGCAACCTTCTCAAAGGTGGTGCGTACTCTTTTTTCAAATTTTTCGTTGCTTTCGCCGAAGGGAGGCTCAACACCCTTTTCGCCCGCAAGCCATTTCGGGAAAACTGGATGTTCCTTCAAATCCTCAGCAGTTTTATTTTCAAACTCGCCGAAGTTGTATTCAATAAATCCGTCTATAATAATAGGTTTGTTGTCAGGATAAAGAATTTTTGCGGTTTCGGTGCATCTTTTGAGAGGGCTTGTGAAAAGTGCTTCAACGGGAGGGTAGATAAGCTCGTCCCTCATCTGAAAAAGCTGTGCTCTGCCTTCTTCACCGAGGTCAACATCAGTGTGACCGATATAACGTCCCTCAAGATTTTCATCCGTAAGACCATTTCTGATTAAATGTATAGTATAGGACTTCATTTTTCCTCCAAAATCGGAACTTGTTTTTTGTTTAAATCGACAATATACAAAATGTATATTATTATGTATAATATAGAAAACGCACGCCAAAATTATACAGTCAGGAGAATTGTTATGGAAAGAAGCTTTCCTGTTATCCTCTGCGAATTGAGAAAAGAAAAGGGAATGAGCCAGAAAGAAGCTGCACATCAGCTCGGTATTTCACAGGCATTACTTTCGCACTATGAAAAAGGAATACGTGAATGTGGACAGAGCTTTCTGATTAAAGCGGCTGACTTTTATGATGTGAGCTGTGATTATCTGCTTGGCAGAACTGTTGAAAAAAACAGCATAAACACGGCGGCTGTTGAGATGTTCGAATCGGAAGAAGCCGATAACAAACCCACTCCGCAGACTCTTGTGAAAGCTTCCATGCTGATTACTCATGCCATGCGCAACGGAAACAGAATGGACGGCGTTGACCTTAACGTTCTCTTTTCAATCGCACTGTATAAAATAATTTTGCTTCAGGCAAATGCAGGCAATCTTCCGAAAACCTGGGCAGGAAGGGCTTATACAGACGGTAAAATTTGCTGCAGCACAACATACCTCGGCGGAATAGAGCTTGTGGCTTACAATGCCATAAAGCCGCATCTCAATCCGAGTCCCGATAAAGATGCACCCGTCCCCGATGCAATAAAAACGCTGGTTTCGTTTGCGGAAGATTTTATTATGAAAAATCTTGCAGAAGCAATGCCTCCGATGCCTTATGAATTTTTCAGATAATAAAGATTGCAAAGCAACGCACCGTTTGGTGCGTTGCTTTTTGTTTTTACATGAGTGACTCGTAAAGCTTAATATATTCTCTTGCGGATTTGCCCCAGCTGTTGTCACACTTGAGTGCTCTTTCAACAAGACCGTTCCAATAATCTCTGTCGCTGTAAGCACCGAGTGCGCGTCTTATCGCATCAAGCATATCGTATGCATCATAGCTCTTGAAGGTAAAGCCGTTGCCCTTACCGTCGCCGCTGTCTGTAATGGTATCCTTAAGACCGCCGGTTTCACGGACAATGGGAACAGAACCGTAACGGAGAGCAACCATCTGTGAAAGTCCGCAGGGTTCGCTCTTAGAGGGCATAAGGAACATATCGCTGCCCGCATAAATCTTTCTTGCCATATCGGGAACAAATCCGAGGCGCAGACCGACCTTGTCGGGGAAGTTTGCGGCAAGCTCCTTGAAGAACGCCTCATATTCCCAGTCACCCGAACCGAGAACGACAAGCTGCATATCGGTTGAACCGAGAAGCTCCCACATGATTCGCTTGATAAGGTCAAGACCCTTGTGGGCAACAAGTCTTGTTACGATGCCCATAACGGGAACATCGTCTCTGACGGGAAGATTGAACATTTCCTGAAGAGCAGCCTTGTTCTTCGCCTTGTTTGAGAATTCTTTGGCTGAATAATTAAAGAAAATATCCTTGTCTGTTTCGGGGTCATATCCGATTGTGTCGATACCGTTGAGGATACCGCTGAGCTTATAGCTTCTGTCCCTGAGAATCGGGTCAAGTCCGTGGCTGAACCACGGATCAAGAATCTCGCTTGCATAGGTATTGCTCACGGTAGTCACCTTGTTCGCACACTCGATGCCGCCCTTCATAAGGTTGAGGCAGTCGCCGAACTGAAGAAGCGATGTGCACTCCTCACCGAGGCCGAAAAGGTCGCCGAGAACTTCGTTTCCGTATTTGCCCTGATACTGAATGTTGTGGATTGTAAACACAGTCTTGATTCCCGTATAGCCTTCTTTATTGGCATAAATTGTTGAATAATAAACGGGAACGAGTGCACTCTGCCAGTCATTGCAATGAATGATATCGGGCTTGAAATCAATATAGGGAAGAATTTCAAGAACAGCTCTTGAGAAGAAGGCGTATCTCTCGCCGTCGTCATAATGACCGTAGAGGGTGCCTCTCTTGAAGTAGTATTCGTTGTCGATGAGATAATAGATTACGCCGCCTGCTTTTGCTTCAAAAATACCGCAGTACTGTCTGCGCCATGAAACGGGCACCATAATATTTGTTATAAATTTCATGCTTGCACGCATTTCGTCGCTGATTGTTCCGTAAAGAGGCATAACAACCCTGCAGGCAATCTTGCGTCTTCTGAGTGCCTGAGGAAGTGAACCCGCAACATCGGCAAGTCCGCCGCTCGCAGCAAAAGGAAGAGCTTCGCTTGCAACATAAAGAACCTTCATCTGATTCATCCTTTCTTTATGAGAATATAACGCATGTATAATATTTATCCTGATATTCAACAACCCCAATACCGATTGAACCTGTGTCAGCGCTGAGAAGTTTTTCGGAAAGAGCTCCCGAAAGCTCGGTATAAACACCCTGACCGCTGTAGTCGGTAATAATGACATATGCACCGGCATCGGGCTCACCGTAAAGTCCGGGAAGAGCCTTGGCTGTTGCCTGAGTTCTTGCCTTTGCTTTAAGGTCGTTGTTGAGCGGAGTTATGCCGGCAGCAAGTCTGTCCTGATTAAGCTGTTCGAGAATAGCCTGCTCAAGATTTCCGATAACAGTAACACCTGCATCAATACCATGCTTTGAAGTTGTTCCCGGAACGGCGCTTTCGCTCCATATATCACCCTGAGTAGGTGCGGGCGGGTCGATTGTTACAACCTCGGTCTTGGGATTGCCGTTTTCATCCTTCTGAACTATTCCGAGTTTGTTGGTAACAACAACCTGTGAGGTTCTCGGACTGTAAGCCGTTGTAGGTTCGGCGGTAGTCGATTCCGTAACGGGAACGGTATATGTCACAATTTCAGTTACGGGAGCACCGTTTTCATCTGTCACCGGCTCGCCGTTAGGGTCAGTTACCTGAACCGCACTTGTTTCCTCAATGAACAGCGGTGCCGTTGTTGACTCGGGTTCGGTTTTAGTGGTTGTTGTTTTCTTTCTTGTAGGATAAATAAAGTTTGAAGAAACACCCGGGGTTGTGTATTTCGTCACCATTGTGTATTCAAAGCGGTCACCGTTGACATCTGTTCCGGTAACAACAACTACCTTGCTCTCTTCAATCATTTCGGGCTGCGTGGTGGTCTGTGCGCCTTCAAAAACGCCTGTTTTAACAAGTATAACCACAAGCACAAGCACGAGTGCAAGTGCAACCACGACGCCCGTCAGTATATTTTTGGTAGACATTTCTAATTTCACACTTTCTCAGATTACGATTCCCTTGCCGATATAGACAGGGTAATTCGATGCGCCGCAAAGCATCTTGTTGGGCTTAAGAACAGCCTCTTTGTCAATGATAACGCAATCGAGAGTCGAGTTTTCACCGACAAACGAACCCTGCATTACGATTGAGTTTTTGATTTTAGCTCCCTTCGCAACTGTAACCCCTCTGAAAAGAATTGAGTTTTCAACTTCACCCTCAATACGGCAGCCATCGGCAATAAGAGAATTCTTAACGTTTGCTCCTATACCGTAGGTTGCGGGAACTTCATCTCTGACCTTGGTATAAACGGGTCTGTCAGCGGTGAAAAGCTCTTTTCTGTTTTCGAGTTTAAGAAGCTCCATGCTGATATCATAATAGCTCTGGAGAGAACCGATAACCTTTACAAA
>JAZSDF010000064.1:0-23692 GCA_045531035.1 Acutalibacteraceae bacterium
CTTATCAGATGGTTACAAATCAATTTCTGAGGATGTATGCTTCGGAAGATGAAATCAAATATGTTAACCGTGAAGATGACAGCGGTGACGAGGGATTGAGAAAAGCAAAGCTTTCATACAGACCGATTGAACTGCTTGAAAAAAACACGGTATATCTTAAGAAAGGATGATAAAAATGAAGCTTGGTATTATTAACGGCTGGGATGAAGGATGTTTTGAATACGTCAAAAACAAAGGTCTTGATGCAGTTGAATTTTGCGTTAATTATAACTACGATTCAGAGGATTTCCTTGCAAAAGCAAATGAAATAAAGGGTTACAGCGATAAATACGGCATCCCTGTCGGTTCTGTGGGAAGATGGGGCATGACAAGAATTGACGATAACGGCGAAGTTATTCCGGAAGCACTCAAGGATGATATGAATGTTATTACCGCCGCCTCCATTATCGGCTGTCCCGTTTATAACTGCGGTGTCAATTTTGTTGAAAGCAAAAGTTTTTATGAGAACTGCAATATTGCAATCGATTATCTCGGAAAACTCATTGAATTCGGAAAAGAAAAAGGCGTAAAAATTGCGGTTTATAACTGCCGCTGGGAAAACTTTGTTGTTGAACCCAAGGTATGGGAAGTTATCCTTTCCGCACTCCCCGACCTCGGCATCAAATACGATATTTCACACTGTATTTATCACGACGGCAATTATCTTGCAGAAATGCGTGACTGGGGTGACAGATTCTATCACTTTCACCTCAAGGGCTGCGTTTATTTTGATAACGATGTTTATGATGATGCACCCGCAGGTCTTGACAGCATTAACTGGGGTGCCGCTATGGACATTCTTTATACCAAGAATTATGACGGTATGCTTTCTATTGAACCCCATTCACAATACTGGCAAGGCAAAAAAGGTCAGTGGGGAATTGATTATACGATAAATTATTTCCGTCCCATGATTATGCCTGAAGATTACGAATACGAAGCAAACCCATATATGCCTTAACATACAACAATCCCCTCTGAAATCAGAGGGGATATTTTTATATTATTTTTCCGTTTTCACAATGCACTCTTATGATTCTGGGCATAAATGTGCAGATGATTTCATAATTGAAGCTGTCACTCATTTCGCCGAGCTTTTCAGCGGTTATAATTTCGTCACCGCTTCTGCCCATGATAACGGCATAATCACCGACATTGACATTCTCAATTCCCGTTATATCAACCATAATCTGGTCCATACAGACCTTACCTATAATCGGTGCTTTCTTTCCGTTGACAAGAACATATCCTCTGTTAGAAAACGATCTGTTAAATCCGTCGGCATAGCCTATGCAAACGGTTGCAACGGTTCTTTTTTCGGGTGCAGTATATGTGTGACCGTAACCGACTGAAACACCCTTTTCAATATCCTTGATATGAATGATATGACTGTAAACCTCCATTGCAGGAGTAAGCTTTACTTTGGATTTATCAACTTCATCCGAGGGATAAAGTCCATAAAGGGCAATGCCTATTCTGACGATATCATAAGAAAAATCAAAATCAATTGTGCCTGCGCTGTTGTTCATATGCTTTAGAGGAATACTAATTCCTGCTTTTTCAACCATTTCAACAAAGTCATCAAATCTTTTCTTCTGACTCATTGCGCAGGTTTTATCCTCACAGTCGGCACATGCAAAATGACTGAATATTCCTTCGATTTCAACCATGGGAAGCTCGGAAATGCTTTTGATAATTTCAACGCTTTCCGGTGTATCCGCAAGACCTATTCTGCTCATACCCGTATCAACCGCAATATGGATAACAACCTTTTTGCCGAGTTTCTGTGCAGTTTCGGAAAGTCTTTTTGCATCCGCAAAACTGTAAACCGTAGGAATAAATCCGTTATTTATAAGCTCTTCAAACTGATAAGGGCTTGTGTATGTCAAAATAAGAATAGGGTTATTTATACCGTTCTCACGAAGCTCTAGCGCCTCATCAATAACTGCAACCGCAAAATAATCCGCTTTGTCTGCAAGTGCTTTTGCAACCTTGACGGCACCGTGACCGTAAGCATCAGCTTTAACAACTGCCATGGTTTTGGTTGTTGCCGGCAGACATTTTTTCAATTCATCAAAATTATTTTTGATTGCGCCGACATCGACGCAGGCGAAGCTTCTCCGATATCCGAAAGCTTCGTTAATAGTAATCATATCAATTCACCTGCAAAAAAGTTTTTCTCAGAAATTATATCAAACTGTTTTTGAAATTTATCGTGGTTCTCTATGGTATTAAGAGTGGTTTCACGCATCAAATCAACGATAAGACCGGTTATTTTAACGCCGAAGCCGTCGATTGCGGGTATATGCTCACCCCACATATCAATAAGTCCGTTTTGAGCCGCAACATTCATCATTTTTTCCTGCAAAGAGGAATCGTGCATTATTTCGGGATTACCCGTCATATAGGCAAGCATGCAAATAAGAGAATAACAGCCCCAGTCCGAAACCGTTGCAGTTATTATATTGTCCGCCTTTGTTCTTGCGGTTATACCGCCTTTACCGCAACATTCACAATCGGAAGGAATATGATTTTCGATACAGTCCGAAATTGTTCCCATACCGATTTCGTTACCGAGGTCGCCTATTGCAATATTCGGCACACCGGCTATGCAAAGCTTCTCAAAAAGAATATCCGTTTTAGCCTCAAGTTGGGAAACATCAACACCGCCGGCATTATGGTAAATTCCGTGTTTATTTGCTGACGGACATTCAATACTGATAACCGCATCGGGATAACCCGAGGATAATATCTTATCCGAAAATTCATCTGCCTTTTCGAAATCTTTTGTAAAAACAACTGTCTGAGTCTTCGCACTGAGAAGCTCTGACAGTTTTATGATTGCTTTCTCCGCTTCTTCAGGGCAAACAATAACAGTTTTGACCCCAAACGCCTTTTCAAGAGCCGACGAAAGCAAAACAGAGCTTATTGCGCCGTCAGTTTCAGCTTTATTGAACGGAGACAAAATAAATCCTGTTAAAATAAAAACAGTTGCATCTTTTTTCAGAGTGTCGCAAAGAAGCTGAGCGGCATTGAGACATAAAGGTTTGCCCGTAAAATCATAAGCGGCTTTATAAAGCAATTTACAAACGCCATAACCTTTCGGGTCAAGATTAGCAAGGTCATCAAGGCTTTTGCCGAGATTCAAAAAAGTTATTTCCTTACGGGTCATACGGTTTCCTCTCTAAATTGCTTCAGTCAAATAATTAACACCGTTATAAATATTCAGAACAACAAGCAAAATCATTGCAACAGTAAACACTTTTCTGATTAATTTATCATCAAATTTTCGATTAAAACCGGAGCCGATTATTCCGCCGAGAATTGCGGCAGGAAGGATAAAAATCAATGTTTTCCACTGATGCGCATATGTTTCGATTCCTGAGCTTGCAAACATAGTCACAAGTTTTGAAAGCTGTGAGAAAAAGATAATTGCGACCGAATAAACAGCCGATTCTTTAACGTTCATTGAAAAGAAAAGCGTAAGCACGGCAACATTTATCGGACCGCCGCCGATACCGAGAAATGAAGCGATAAACCCAAGCATAAGTCCGACAAAACAGATTGCAAAATTATTCTCAACACGGAATGACTTTCGTTCTTTGCTTACATAGAAGCTGACAAACGCAAGAAGAACGGCAAGAACAAATGCCTGAACACATCGGACAATGCTTGACTCCGTTATGCCCTCAAGCATATCCATGCAAACACTTCCGAGAAATCCGCCTGCTATTGACCCGAGGGCAATAAGAAGAACGATATTTTTCTTGAAGCTGACCTTATTCTTGATTTGCTTATATGTTGAAACAATCGACATTGTGAAAACCGCAACACACGAGAGAAAATCAACCTGAATTCTCGGTTCTGCGCCTATAAAATCCAAAACGGGTTTGATTATTACTCCCCCGCCCAAACCGACAAATGCACCGAGCGTTGTTGCCGTAAGAATAACCGCCGCATAAATCAACTGAAGCATATGTTAAAATCTTGAAACAACATCAGCAAAAGCATCGGCGATTGTTTTCTGAGTACCGATACCCATGGAATTTGTTTCATGGTAATGGTTAAGGTCAAATTTATCTCTGTAGCCGTTAAGATAAGGCTGAGTGGGATGAAGTATGAAATCATTGGGCGGAACAACATAGCCTGTCATATCGTTTGAAACGCCGAAAACAATCATATTGGGATCGCCAGCAATTTCAACAAGAGGTGTGGGATTGATTTCACCGCCCTTGCCCGTGGGTGAAGTTTCAGCAGTTTTATAACCGCCGTAAACGGTTGAAACAAAGCTTTCACCGGGAAGAAGAAGAATATTCTTTCCGCCGATTGACATATATGTCATTTCGGTCATCATGGCAATACCGGTATCGCTTTCCTTGCAGGGATAAGCATTGAAGCTCATGACATGGCGCATTGCAAGAAGAGTGAGAACATAGTTACCTACAGGAAGATAGAAGGGCTGCTGAATGAACTTAATTTCGGGGTTAAGCTCAATATCATTATCTATCTTAAGAGCCGCATCGGCAAGCATTTTTGCCTGAAGCTTTATGCAGTTAACATTATCTTTGTTGTCGAGCTCAGCAACATCCATTGCACCGATTGCGCCTATACCGAAAAGAACCTCTGCACCGTTCTCGGCAAGAATCTGCTCACGCATGAAATAGGGATATTCACCGCTGAGCATACGGTTTGAACCGCCGAGTGAATTGGGATGTCCACCAAAGTTCATAATCCAGATATCGTTTGAACCGTCTGCAGGAACAAAACGGAAGCGTGTTAAAATTTCATGTCTGTCAAGGAAGCCTCTTCTTGTTTCAAGGCCGTTTTCAACCTTGATATCACCATAGAAAAACTTGCCTTCTTTTCTGTTTGCATAAGCTTCTTCGGCAACCTTGACGGCGTTATTCATAAGCATTTCCATATATTCGGGGTCTTTGCCGTCGGAAGGAATACTTACAAGATTGGGCTTGCCCCAATAACCGAGTGTATCAATACCCGAATGGCTGTGAGTACAGCTGAAGTTGATGCACTTGCATCCCTTAATTTTATCCGAAGCCATAATCATGGAACGGATTTTGTTGACTTCAACTCTTGTCATGCCGACGATATCTCCGCCAAGCCAAAGCATGCCTTCTTCATTACCGCAGTCAATCCATACAGCGCTTACATAAACGGGCGAAAGAACGCCTTCCATTTTATGACCCGAACCGTGACCTGCAATCCAATAGGTTTTGCCGCTGTTCAAATCAGGCATGATTTCTGCCTTTGCAAAGCCCATTCTGTAGCCATTACCTTTGATTTCAACGGGATTTACCTTTTCAATTTCGGGAGCAACGGAATTCTTCTGAACCTTCTTTCCGAAGCTTTTTGTTATAGCACATATGCCTTTCATTGCAAGATCCATAATATCCATAGTTTATACCTCTTTCACATCAGCAATTTTTTTCAAATCTGTAAATACTCTGAGATTCAATATCAAAATTCGGGAGAATGACAGGCGGAATTCCCGCATTGACCGTAAGAGAAGAAATCATTGTTCTGACATAAGGGAATAATTCCTTATATGTTTCAACATGAATAACTTCTTTTTTGGACTCGGGATTATAAGTGAATATTCCGAGAACAACAGCTTTGATATGGAATTTATCTTTATTCGCCTTGTCATTCACCTCAACAGTAAATTCACCGATACAGGTGTTGTTGGGCGAATATTTGACATTGTAGGAATATTTATTTTCAAATTCAATTCTTGTTCCGTTTTCATGTTTATTCACAAACTCGATTTCCGATGCCTTGAATGCTTTGAATGTAATATTCTTCAATCAAAGCACCTCCGCTTTTTCAATGACGATGGGTTCGATAGGTTTGGAAAGTGCACGGTCGTTGCCCATTGTTCTTTCTATCTCAAGGAAGGAATCAACAACTTCCATTCCGGAAATAACCTTGCCGAAAGCGGCATACTGACCGTCAAGGAAGGTCGCATCGGAATAGCAGATAAAGAACTGAGAGGATGCAGAATTATACGATGTTGCACGAGCCATTGAGACAACACCTCTTGTGTGGGAAAGAACATTCTGTTCGAAACCGTTTATGGCAAATTCGCCCTTGATTTTCATGCTGCTTCCGCCATTACCCGTACCTTCGGGACAACCGCCCTGAGCCATGAAATCCTCAACAACTCTGTGGAATGTAAGTCCGTCATAGAAGCCGTCGGAAACCAGCTCAACAAAGTTATCAACAGTTTTGGGAGCATATTCGGGATAAAGTTCCATAATAAAACTTCCGCCGTTTTCCATCGTGAATTTGACCTGAGGATGTTCGCCCTCTGCAATATTTGAATCATCAAAATCAGAGCCATCAAATGAGCTGTCATCTGTTACATTACCTGCAGGAGCAGTCGTTTTCGAATCGGTTGAAGATGTAAATGCAGTATTTGCACACGAGCACAAAACAAATGTCATTGCCATAATTAAAGCAATAATTTTAATTACCCTTTTCATAGCACACCTCACATAAGCAATATTTAATATATTATACAATTAATTATAAAAAATATCAACCCCCGATTTTGAAAATCGGGGGTTGAAGACTGATTAAAAATTAATAGTTTTCTTTTCTTACTTCAAAGTAAGCCTGAGGATGTGCGCAAACAGGGCAAACTTCGGGAGCTTTCTTACCCATTACGAGATGACCGCAGTTACGGCACTCCCACATGGTTTCTTCAGCTTTTTCAAATACTTTCTGCATTTCAACATTGTTGAGAAGCGCACGGTATCTTTCTTCATGTGTTTTTTCAATAGCTGCTACCATACGGAATTTTTCTGCAAGCTCCGTGAAGCCTTCTTCATCGGCTTCCTTTGCAAAGGTTGCATACATATCTGTCCATTCATAGTTTTCGCCTTCTGCGGCATGGAGAAGATTCTGAGCTGTATCACCAAGAGCGCCGAGAGCCTTGAACCACATCTTTGCATGCTCTTTTTCGTTATTTGCGGTTTCGGTAAAGATAGCCGCAATCTGTTCAAAGCCTTCCTTCTTTGCTACGGAAGCAAAATATGTGTATTTGTTTCTTGCCTCTGATTCACCTGAAAAAGCAGCCATAAGATTCTTTTCTGTTTTTGTGCCTTTAAGATTCATATTATTCTCTCCTTTATTATTTTCTTCAACCGCTTCAACTTTTTCAAAATCGGAAGCGGGATGTTTACAAAGCGGGCATACAAAATCAGAGGGAAGCTCATCACCTTCATATATATAACCGCAGATTTTGCATCTGTAATAGGTTTTTGACACTTTCTTCACCTCGGGTTTAGGTTTGATATTTTTATGATAATAATCATAAGTTACACTTGTTGCTTCTGAAAGAACTTCGCAATCGGTAACATCCGCAAGGAACAAAGTGTGAGTTCCAAGATCGGTTGAGGAAACAACCCTTGCGGAAATGAAGGCGTTTGTTGCATCAGTAATATAATATAGTCCGTTATTACTGCGTTCGACAGCCTTGAAATCGCTGAATTTATCAACATCCTTGCCGCTTCTGAAACCGAAAGCCTTGAAAATATCAAAGGTTGCAGAGGTCGAAAGAATACTGACGTTAAATTCACCGCTTGCAATAATCATATCGTGGGTTTTGTTGGCTTTATTAACGGCAACCGTAATTCTGTTGGGATTTGCGGTAACCTGCGAAACGGTGTTAATAATACAGCCGTTGTCAAAACCGTTTGCCTTTGCAGTAAGAACATAAAGTCCGTAGCCGATTTTAAACATTGCATTTGTATTCATGATATCCCTCCTGACTGTTATTATTGAAAGATATTTCAATTTTAAATCAAAAAATTTTTGTTGTCAATTATTTTTATGCAAAACATTCGGTAATTTTAATGTAATTTCCCGTTATAAAATATTTACCCTTCGCATTTTCGGGAAGAAGAAAATAATCGCCTTTTTTGAGTGCTCTGTCATAGTTTTCACCGATAACAGAACCTTCGCCTTCGGTCACAACATAAACAGCAGCACCTCTTCCGAGAGCAAATTTTCCGCCGTTAACCGTTGAGGTTCTTACTGCAAAGCTTGTTGTTATTGTTTCGTCGATAACAGCTTCATATTTTACGCCGTTTTCCTCGGAAATAATTTTCGGAGCAAGCGGTGCGGGATATTTTTTATTCATATCAAAGCACTCAAGAGCCTTTTCTCTGTCAAGACCGAGATACATTTCCTTGTCGGAAAGCTTGTATTCACCGCACCAACGCTCAGGCTGAATCGTGAAATCGGTGGGTTCCTGAACTTCAAGAAGAAGGCAGCCGCTTCCGATTGCGTGAACCATTTTAGCGGGAATATAAATAACATCTCCCGCCTTGACATCTATAGAGCAAAGAAGCTTTTCCATGGCATCGGATTTGGTTTCGCTTTCATCGATTGCCTTATTAAAATCCTCCATTGTAACGCCGTCTTTAAAGCCAAAGAATATTTTGGCATCAGGTCTTGTTGCAAGAATAATCCAGCTTTCTTCCTTGCCGTATTTTGAAGAAAAATATTTTTCGGAAAAAGCCTTGTCGGGATGCGCCTGAACAGGAAGCCTTATTGCACTGTCAAGGATTTTTGTAAGTATACCGATATCCTCTCTTTCACCGAGAATTTCTGTTTTATACTTTTCAACCGCATCGTTTAGATACATATCCGTACCCTTTATTTTTGAAACACCCTCATATTCGTCGGTGCTTCCTTCGTTAAGCGCTTTAACACTTGAAGCAACCCATTCTTCGGGATAAAAGCCGTCTGTTGAGTCATCGCCGAAGAAATCGGAAAAGAGCTTTCCGCCCGTATAAACTCTGAAAACCCTGTTTTTTTCAAAGAAAATAGGTTCATTATAGAACATGGTTAATTCTCCTTATATTTAATCATTGAGCAAGCATCCGAAATATTTTTACTCATACCGCAAGCAACGGAAGCGGCAAGTGCCGCACCGAAAGATGCTTCTTCTTCAAAAAGAGGAATTTTTATTTCGCAGCCGAACATTTCGGAAACAACCTTTCTCAAGGCTGAATTCTTTCTTATGCCGTTGCCCGAACAAACAAGTTTGTCAGTTTTTTTACCGCCGTTTTTATACATCTGATAAAGCTCATCGGACATACCGTAAAGCACGGAAAGAGCGATATCTGAAGCGGTAAAATTTTCCTCGGAAATATTAAATATTCCGCCTCTGACAGAAGGGTCGTTTCTTGTTCCGCAAAAACGGCAGTCAGCAAAAAGAGATGTTCCGGATTTCTCGGAAAGAATTTTATCTATCTGCGGATACATTGAGTTTATTTCATTTTCAGAAACAAGATTTGCAATTTCTCTGAAAAGCTTCTCAACCATTGCAAATGCTCTGCCGCCGCAAAGTGCACAACCCGCAGCAAGATAGCGTTTGCCGTCAAACGGTCTGTTTTCAACACCTTCGGCATTGACAAGTTTATCCGAAAGCCATGAAATCTGCGAACCCGTTCCGATGTTTATAAGCGCATTTTCAGCATCTGAAACCGAACCGATAAAGCTTGCCTGATTGTCGCCGAGAGCAACACAAACCGGAATTCCCTTGTACTCACCTGCAGATTTAAAATCGGCAGTCACTTCGGGAAGTCTCGGGTTTTCAATTAAAAATTTATTGTTCACCAAATCAAAACATCCGAGCGATGCGGCATTTGTGATATGAACAAGCGGAGCTTTTCTATCGCAAAGCTTCATGACTGCATAGTCGGCAATCGTGCAAAGATATTTTGCATCAGCAGGAACAAGACCGTTCTTTTCGTTATAAAAATCCGTTGCAAGACCGTAGCCCGCAAAACATCCGAGATACTCAGCATACGATTTGCCGTCCTTATATTCCATTGCCGCACGTTCATCCTGCCAGATATACAGAGGACTTACAGCCTGTGAATTTTCATCGGTATAAACTATACCGTGCATCTGCCCCGAAAAGCCGATTGCTCCGATATCATCAAAATAAAAGCCGTCAAGAATTTCATAAACGGTATTCATGATTATCTCGGGATTCTGTATTTTCTCAAAGCTGTTTTCGGTTTTAATAAAAGAATTGTTCGGGAGAGTTTTCGATGAAATTATGCTCTGATTTTCAGTGTCAAAAATAATTCCGCAAATACTTGTCGTACCGATATCTATTCCGATAATTTTCATAAATTCACCTTATGCAATTGATGTGGATTTGGGGTCAAGTCTTGTTATGATATCCTGCTGAATTGCAGGTGAAAGGTCAAGAAAGTTAACAAAAGTACCGTGAATTCTCATGATATAAACGCCGCTCGGTGCATACTTTTTGGGGTCTGCAAGAACCTTGCGGAGAATTTCGGCCGTTGTTACGTTAACATAGAGATAGAAGGGTGAAACACCTTCATTGAGAGGATTGAAGAACAAGGGATTGATAACCTTATCTCTGAACTCAACACCCTTTTCTTCATAAGAATCGGACTTGAAATATTTAGGGTCAATGCCAAGATGTGAAGCATAACCGCCGTTCATCTTCTCAAAGGGCATCTTCATATTTGAAAGCATGCGGAATCCGAGACCGTTTTCGGCACTGCCGTAGAGAGGGTCAACGCCGTAGCCGAGCATATCTCTCGATTTTCTGCCGTCGGGAGTTGCACCGACCCAGTAACCGTAGAGAAGATGAGTTGAGGGCGATGAGAAATCGGGACGGAATGAATTGCCGAGATAGTTCTTTGTTGAGGAAACGATATCCGCAACCTTCGATGCGATTTCGCCTGCTTCCGTGTCAACCTTTTCAATGTTGTTACCGAATTTATCGGCTGAAAGAAGGAATTCTCTGAGTTCTTCATAGCCTTCAAAGTTTACTTTGAGTGCATCGACAAGCTTGCCGGCATCTTCGGGTCTTTCAGCGAGAAGTTTATCGATAGCGGAGAAGCTGTCTGCGATAACGGAAACACCGTGGATAAGGCATCCGCTTCCGTTATATTTTGTGCCTTGTCTATTGATATCTCTTGCATCTATACCGTTTTCAAGGCCGCCCATAAGACATGAAAGGAAGGGCACTCTCTGCGTTGAAAGAGCGGCTGATGCACCGTTTGCGCACTCACCCATTGCCGCAACAAACTTTTCAACATTTTTATAGAATCCCTCACGGATATTTTCAAGTTTGCAAGCTTCGACATCAACGAGTTTTTCGCCCGTAATTGTTGAAACACCTCCCGTAAGAGTCATTTCAAGAATCTTGGGAAGATTAAGCCAGCTGTTGGTTGTGTTGCCGTTATCCTTACCCATGATGAGAGGCTCCTGACATCCTGCGATTGAAATATCGGAAAGGTCATTATCGTCAACACCCTTTGAAGAAAGAACCTCATAGAGTGAATCGTCATTGAAGAATGAGGGAGTAAGAACGCCGGGAGTGAAGAGGAATCTGCCCATTTCTTCATAAAGCTTTGCGGGGGTATTCTTATGAAGCTTTACGGAAAGGATAGGCTGAGGAAGATTCATATCGTAGTATGCATCCATAAGTGCATATGTAGTTTCGTTTGTCAAATCATTGCCGCAAAGGTCACGTCCGCTGACTATAATATTCTGCGAAATAGCCCAGCTTCTGTCTGCGACATTAAAGAAAACAAGGAAGTGCTTGAAAAGTGCCGCAGCGGTTTCACGGTCAATGCCGTTTCTGTAGGGTTCAAAAATTCTGTCGGCATTTCCAACGGAAAATGCAAAGGGATTGGGAGTCTGTTCAAGGCACATAATCTGCCACATGATAATAAATGTCTGGATTGCCTCAAAGAGATTTTCCGCACCGTTTTCGGGCACCTTGCGGAGAGTTTTCTCCATTATTTCAAGCTGCGCTTTTCTTTCGGGAGAAGCTGATTTTGCCTGCTCTGCGGCAATGTCTGCATAACGGTTTGCAAGAATTATCGCACTTTCAAGCGCAATTGCAAATGCTTTATAGCCGTTACCTTCCTTTCCTTCTGTCTTTGCAAGCATTTCTTTAACGCCGTGCTTGATTGCAAAACGGATATCGGGAATAAGATGGCCCGTTACCTGTTCAAAAAAGAAGATAACCTCTTTGGTATAACATTCAGCTTTACCGTAAACTTCACCAAGCTTTACGGCATATTCTGTTTTTGCAAATTCATTTCTTGCCTTTTCGATTCTTTCGGCGGTAAATTCTTCATTGGGTTCAATATCAGAGAATACTGCAGCGGGGTCACAGTATCCGCTGAATTCTTCAACTTTGAATGTGGGATTTATAAGTGCATAGCTTCTTGCGAAAGCATCATCCTGAGTGCCTGCAAAAATCTGATAATCACTCAAATAAATGGGGATTGTTTTAACGATTTCACGAAGAATGAGAGCCTTTTTCACTTCTTCATTTTCGCCCTCAAATTCCTTTGAAAGGCGAAGCTCT
The DNA here is from genome assembly GCA_045531035.1 of Acutalibacteraceae bacterium. Classification (GTDB taxonomy): domain Bacteria; phylum Bacillota; class Clostridia; order Oscillospirales; family Acutalibacteraceae; genus CAG-177. The sequence continues at coordinate 12,434 of JAZSDF010000064.1, forward strand.
TCTTCCTTTGCGATAAACCAGCCATCAAGGCGCATACCTGCTCTTTTTTCGGCAAAAAGCGATTTCGCCATTTCGGTTATTTTTTTGCAGTCAAGAATATTAATCATAATTATTTCTCCTTACGTAACAACGGTTTTCATGCCGTAATTTTCAAATACAGTTGTAAATTTTTTGATTGTATCGGGAGGTAAGAATCCGTCAGAAATTTCATATTCTCCCTTCCATTTATCCTTACCGTATTCATGATAAGCAAGGAACTCAAATACCGCTTCTGATGTGCTGAAATTTTTGAAATATTCCGCAAATCCTTCGGGGTTGTCATTTACTCTGTGAATAACGGGAATACGGATATGAAGCTGTCTGCCGTTTGAAAGAAAATATCCGATATTTTCTTTTACCGTTTTATTTGATGCACCGACCCATTTTTTATGAGTTTCATCATCAAAATGCTTGAAATCAACAATCAGATAATCAATATATTCCGCAATTTCTTTTATTGACGGAAGCGATGCATTTGATTCGATGCAGGTATTTATACCGACAGATTTGATTTTCTTGAGAAGTTCAATCAGTTCATCGGACTGCATACAGACTTCACCGCCTGTAAACGTTACCCCTCCGCCGTCGAAAAACATCATTCTGCTTCGAATTATTTCATCAAAAATTTCATCAACCGAATAATCTTTTGCGTTGGGATTTTCAAGAGGAATACTGTCTGCATTGGAGCACCATTTGCACCTGAAATTGCATCCCTGCAAATGATAAACAAGTCTGTTACCCGGGCCGTCCTGTGAATAATTAAAGCCCTTTTGCAGAATTCTCATCGCACTCCTCCTTTTGAAAATTATTTAGTATAATATTACAATTTTATATGTAAGCTGTCAATAAAAAAATAATAATATTGACAATTATTTTAGTATATTATACAATTAATTTAATATTCAAAAGGACTGATTTTTATTCAAAAACTTTTTTTTGAAAGCTTACCTTCAACCAACACCTATGCCAAAGAAAATATAAATAATCTTTGTATGCCGTCATTGATAATTGCAAACGAACAAACGGCAGGCAGAGGCAGAAAAGGAAACAGCTTTTTTTCACCCAAAGACACCGGTTTATATTTGACACTTGTTTTTGAAGAAAAAGAAAATTCCGAATTGCTTACCCCGTTGGCTGCCGTTTCGGTTTGCGAGGCTTTGGAGAACATCGGAATATACCCGAAAATCAAATGGGTAAATGACATTTTTATCGACGGCAAAAAAGTCTGCGGAATACTGACGGAAAGATATATTTTCAAAGACAAATCATATATAATTCTCGGAATCGGAATCAACATTTCAACAGTATGTTTCCCCGATGAACTTAATATTGCAGGCAGTCTGAATGTTGACTGCAACAAAGATTTGCTTGCAGAATCAATTTCGGAAAAAGTCCTTGATTATGTTGACAAACCCGACAACAACGCGGTTATAAATAAATACAGAAACCGTTTGTTTATAATTGGAAAAGAGGTTTCATACTTTAAAAACAATATTAAATTCACAGGAACCGTAAAAGATATTAATTCCTGCTGCAATCTTATTATCACTCTCCCCGACGGCAAAGAGGATATACTTTCATCGGGAGAAATATCAATCATTTTATGAGGTAGATTATGAATAATTTCAAAAAGATATCAGCGATAATTCTTCTGATTTGTTCCTTGACTTCTTTTGCTTCATGCACGGATAAAACAGATGTAAATTCATCTTCAACATCAGCCAATGAAAAAATCACAGAATCAATCAATGTGACCGATAAAAAAGAAAACACTTCCGTATCAGATTCTGAAACAACAAGATACGCATCTGTTCATTCAACCGCCAAAGCAACTGAAATAACAAAACAGACTGTTACGACAACAAAAAAAGCCGTTGTGAATGATACAGTTAACGAAAAGGCGGTCGGAATATCCATGCTTACAAAGTCCGATCCCGTTCAGGTCGGCAACTATGCAACCATTTTTATTCAGGGTACACCCGGCAGAACATACTTAATAGATTTTTATGAAACACCTTCATCCAAGGCTACTTTAAACGACCTTGAGGACAAAACAGCTGATGCAAACGGTTTTGTTTCCTGGTCATTCGAAATAAGAAACACCTGCAATCTCGGAAAGAGAAAAATAGTTGTAAAAGAAAAAAATTCAAGTAATTATCTCGAAACTTCAATAACGGTTATATAAGGAGAAAAGAAATGAAAAAACAAGGTATATTTAAAACAGGAAAATATCCTCAGAGACTCTGTGACTTTTACACATCAACAAACGGTTTGCTTGATGATAAAGCTTACTGCCTTGCAGAATGTAACGGCACGGTTTATATCGGTACCGAAAAAGGTCTTAACTACACCAAAGCTGACGGCACATTGGGTTCATTCCCCTGCCCGTCTGTAAAGGCTGTACATTCATCAAACGGCAAAGTTTATTTTGCAGTAAATAACATTATTTACACCGCAGAAAACGGAGAAATCTGCGAACTTCAGACTCTTGACGAGAATGTTATCTGCTTCAGCGGTACGGACAAAATTTACCTCATAACACCTGAGTGGCTTTATCACTTCAAAGACGGCAAATTTGAGAAATATTTCAGAACAGAATCCGAACTTACCGACATTGCAATAACAGGCGATAATATCAATGCCGCCACTTCGGAATTTTTCATTGCTGTTAACGGCAAGAGAAAACGCTGGATGAACATATGCCATGAACATTCAACCATGCCTGAAATAAAAATCAACTGCATCGAGCATGACACAGGTCTCGGATTCACATGGCTCGGCACAGATAAGGGTGTCTATATTTATGACGGAAAAATCGGTTGGTACGGTCACAATGAGCTGAACGCACTTCCCGAAGAAGAAATACATAAAATCCGCTTTGCCAAAGACGGCAGAGTAATTCTTTCATCCGAAGCGGGACTTATTATTCTCAAAGACGGCAAATGCAAATATCTTCCCGCAAAAAGATGGGCATGTGAGCCGAAACTCAACGACGCAATTGCAACCGATGATGCAATCTGGACTGCTACTGATTCCGGTGTTACAAAAATAACCGAAAAGGATATGACTCTTGAAGAAAAAGCAGAATATTGCTTTAATCTTACAGAAGCTAAATATATCCGAACAAAGGGTTATGTTACAGGGCTTCATCAGATTGAAAATTACGATATAAACACGGGTGTTCCTCATATTTCGGATAATGACGGTCTGTGGACTCAGACATATATCGGTGCACTTGCATATTGCTATGCCGTTACAAAGGATGAAAAAGTTCTTGAAGCAGCAAGGCGCTCAATGAAGGCAATGGGATACCTCGCAAAGGTTTCGGGTAAAAAAGGCTTCACCGCAAGAGCAGTGCGTTTTGAAGGCGACGAAAACTTTGGTGTGTTTGTTGACAGAGAAGGTTCCGAGTGGCATCCCTCTCCCGACGGTGAAAGCGAATGGCTCGGCGAAACATCAAGCGATGAAATGGTTGGTCATTTCTTTGGCTTCTCGCTTTACTATGATTTCTGTGCAAACGATGAAGAAAAAGATTATATCAGAGAAATCATCTGCGACATCGTTGACCACATACTTGAAAATAATTACAAGCTCTGCGACATTGACGGACTTCCGACAACATGGGCAAACTGGGATCCCGATCAGCTCAACGGCAACTGTATGTGGCTTTGGGAAAAATGCATAAATTCCCTTGAAATGCTTGCATTTCTTGATGTTGCATATCATGTTTCGGGCAATGAGAAATACAGAAAAGAGTTCATGCACCTTGCAATTGACAAGCATTATCTTATCAATTCTGCTCAACACAAGAAGGATGACGGACATTGCTGTCACATCGACGATAATCTCGGATTCTTGACAACTGCAACAATTCTCCGCATTGAAAAAGACCCTGCAATCAGAAAATATCTTCTCATGGGTCTCAGACATCACTGGGAATATGAAAGACCTGAGCACACAGTTTTCTTCAATCTTGTTTGCAGTGCATTTTCGGATGAACCCTGTGACCTTGATGTCGCAATCAAAGAACTGCGCAATTTCCCGCTCGATTTTGTACGCAGACCTCTTATCAATTCAAAGAGAAAAGGCCTTGTTTATGACACAGAACAGGAAAAATGGGGCGAAGAACCTCAACTCAAGGAAGCTCTTGATATAGATGCAAGAATCATTCATTATAACGACAGTAATATGTTCAGGGTTGATGAAGGCAACGGAACAAGCGCCACAAGTCCCAGCACATATCTTCTCCCCTATTGGTTTGGAAGATACTACGGTCTTATTGAAGAAGCAGAATAAAAAATCACCGCATCAATCAATCGATTGGTGCGGTGATTTTTTATCAGAATACTGTTTCAAAGAAGTCAACATCAAAGCCATATTTATTGATGAGGTCATCATATACCCCAATATTATTGAAGATTCCGTAGATTGTTCCGATGAATCTGATAATAGGATTATAAATCGGAGTAATCTTATCGGGATGACCCCCATCTTTATCTGTTTTTACGATAGTATATTTGTTAAATGCATCGTTTTCGCCTTTATAATAAGAAGAAACAGTTATTGAGTCCTCTGTGAAATCAAGAACATTATAAATCTGTCTGTCGTCGGGTGTGTTCCATGCGCCAATCCACTTATCGTTCAGACCGATATCTTCATCATCTCTCGGTCTTGTGATTGATCCTGAAACCATATAAATTGTTCCCTCGGGATCTGTCATCGTTTCTGCATAAGGCTGAACGGATTTCTGATTATAAAGGACATTTGTGACAGTATAATAATGGCTGTGTCCGAGAAGAACAAGGTCAATTCCGAACTCATCGGCAATAGGTGCCCAGAGAAGTCGAAGAAGCATATTCTCGCTTTCTCTGTGTGGAATTCTGCCGCTGTAGAGATCATGGTGTGCCATCATAACCTTCCACCTTGCATCGGGGTTTGCCTCAACGGCTTCCTTAACAAATTTTCTGTGATCCATGCCGCTTGCGTTGTTTGAGTCCATTACAAGAAAAAGAACATTGCCCTTAGAAAACCAATAGTTGCCGCCGATATAGGATGAAACCATTGCATCTGTCTGTTCATTTGGCTTGTTACCGAAAGTTTTATATGCAACGCCCTTGCGGTCATGGTTGCCAATGGTTGTTGCAACAGGAATATTTTTCACTGCAAGTGCAGAAGAAAATGCTTTGTATTCACTCTGCAAGCCTTCACTTGCCTGGTCCCCCGTTGAAAGAATAATCGAAATGTCGTCATTCTTTTCGATAGCTGTCTTGGTGATATCGTTAAACATACCGGCAGTTCTCTTGAGTTCATCATTTTCGCCTTCGGTATCCTTATCGTCGTAGCTTACATGAATATCCGTCATATAAAGTGCGGAAAATTCATTTTCATTTATATCAGTCTCAAATAAATATACATTTGATTTAAAATCACCGCTGATGCACTGATAATAATAGGTTTCACCTTTTTCAAGTCCCGTAACCGTTACTCTGTTGGCATAATCTCCGTCGTAGGTTTCAATGCAATCACCCGTAAACGCCCTTGAATCGGCAAAAAGAATATTCTCACTTATAATAACCTTGGGTTCTGTTTTCTCAGTATGATACCACGAAACATTCAATTCGGTCTCGTTGCTTCCGGGGAAGAGTATAACACCGTTATCATATTCCGTTTCCCACAATGCTTCCCACGTGATATCCGTTGCAGCAAATGAGGGTAAAACTGCCGTAACCGAAATTATGACAGCAATTGCAAAAGTTAAAAATCTTTTTGAAACAGTTTTCATATTTATTCTCCTTATAATTTTTATCGTATTGCGATATCAAGAATTAATCACAACAACTGCAGTTCCACGACCGATTGTTATTTCACTTTCGCATCCGATAAACTCATTGCTTACACCAAGCGGAAAAGAGTTGGTAAGGGTTGATTTTTCAAGAGTATATTTTAACCCTTTAATTGATACACCCGTACATATATCGGAATGAGAAAAGACCGAAATAAATCCTTCATTTTCTTTTGGGAACGAAACAGTACCGTTGCAAATTGCTGTTATTCGGGTTTTTCCGTCATGAATAAACGCTTTTCTTTTTTTTTGGGCAAGAAAAACGGCAAGCTGAATGTTAGCAAGAGTATGGTCAATTCTTCCTCCGCAGGCACCGTAAATATGAAATTCGTAATAACCTTTTTCAATTCCGATTTCAGCAGCAGCATGCATATCCGTTATATCCTTGACAGGATTGAGTTTAATGACATTTTCCCCTTCGGGAACAGTTCCAAGAGAATCAAAATCACCGATAACAATATCAGGTTTAATCCCTGTTTCAAGAAGATATCTGTATCCTCCGTCTGCCGCAATTATCAAATCATCGCCGTTACTTTTTATATCAAGAGCTTTACACTCACCCGCACCGACAATATAACAAACACCCATAATCTCACCTCTTTGATTTATAATATATTTTATCATTTATTATTTTGTTGTCAAGAAAGATAATTGACAATATTTATTATAGGTTTTATAATTTCATTATAATTTTTCGGGAGGTTATTATGGAGAAAATTGCACCTGTTCTTGAACTTGAGCTTTACATAATCCGTCACGGAGAAAGCATGGGAAATATCGGATATAACGGGAGAACGGATTTAACTCTTACGGAAAGCGTTGACCCTGTTTTAAGTGAAAAAGGAATAAATCAAGCTGTTGCCGCAGGTGAATTCCTTTCTGAAACTGATTTCGATGCGGTATATTCGAGTGCACTTATGAGGGCAGTCAGAACCGCAGGCGAAATAATTAAAAGGCAGCCCGAAGAAAAAACGCTCTTCATTCATCCCGTTTATACCGAAATGGGCATCCCCGAAGAATATCTTGCGGTTTCGCTTGATGAACTCCGTAAACTTTGCCCGACCGTTACTGTCGCAGACGGAGTTGACCCCGAATCAAGACTTATGGAATCAACTGCAGGGAGCGATGAAAAAGGTCTTTTTGAAAGAGGAGCAAGAGCTATTGAATATCTCCGTTCAAAATATAAGAACGGCGAAAAAATCGCCGTTGTTTCGCATGCCGCATTCATAACATATATGGTATTTTACATTATGGGATATACCGAAAAAGTTCCTGGTTTTGATATTGATTTCAACAATACCGGAATCACCAAGGTCAAGTTTTACAAAGAAGGCACAAACAAATACGGCGATATTGTTTTTGAATACATAAATTCAACTGCCCACTTATTAAGTTAATAATATAAGACTTTTCGCTATCTTCAGCGATTAAGAAAATTGTACAACCACAAACCTTCGGTTAAACCGGTGGTTTGTGGTTGTTTATGTATCTCTGTATTTATCTGAATATTTCAAAAATTCTGTCTAAAAGTTTCTCAAAAAACTCGACTATTCTCTGAAGAATCGAATCAAATAAATCCTGCTCAAGAGGCTCGCCTGCAACAAATCTGACACCTACCGAAAGAAAGTTTCTGCCGTTTCTTCCGACGCCGATACCGTAACTTGTCATACAGTCTGCACCTTCGTTGATTTCAATGCCTTGTCCGAGTTCGGGCGCAACCATATAGTAGCCGAAATCTGCAACCAGATAGATATATGCTGTGTATTCTTCGCCGGCTTTCATTGCTTCTCCGTCAGCAAGTGCTGTACCGTCGGCACGGTATACGTTAAGCACCTGAAGCTGCTCGTTTGAACCATCACCGTCAACATCTGCTTCATAGTCGACAAAATTCATGTGTTCGGATTTTATGGTAACAATATCGCTGTATTCACTCGGGGTTTTACCTGCACAGGCAACTGAATCAAATCCGAGAGAAACAGAATCTATTTTTTTATATTCAATTTCTTCGCCCGCAATAATGCCGAACATTATCATTCTGGAGTTTGTGTTTTCTGCTTCATCTGTTATTTCATACTGACTGTACTGAATCAATTCCCTGCCGTTTATTATAACCCGGCTTTCACCGCTTAAACAGTACCCCTCTGCAGGATAAAGATTCAGCATAACGCCGTATTCCTCACCCTCAATAATTTCATCACGGACCTGCTCTCCGGTTTCTGTATCGTAAAACATAAGGCTGCTGTATCTCGGATCAGGCTCGAAATTCAAATTCGGAGTCAGGATCTTCACAAATTCGGCATAATCAGCGAACTTCTTGCCTACAACACCTTTTAAATCAAATTCAAACGATATTTCATTAATCTGTGTGTCTGCATTGGCGGCACCAGCACTCAACGGCATTGCACCGAACAGCATAACAACAGCTAAAACAAACGAAAGTATTCTTTTTTTCATAATATTAAATTCTCCTTTTGATATATCTTTTTTATTATTTTTCAATTAAATTATAATAAATTATGTTTGAAAGAAAACGAAACACTATGATTTCAAAGCAATGTTAAACCAATTTTTGCATATTTTATCTGTAACATACTCTTGGTCATAATTTTGTTCATGCGTTCCGTTTACGTAATACGGTTTCTTGTTTTCTGCGGAATAAACAAGAGAGTATCTGCCGTCAGAAGTATGGAAATAAACCATTTTTTCTTTTTTGTCAAAGCTGAACGAATGAAAACCTGCTTCTTCTGCCTTAAAACATTTTGTTATTCTTTTAAACACTTCTGTTTCTTCTGCCGAAAAATGTACTTCTGAACCTGATGAAGAAGAATCTTTTTTTACTATAAAAACTATGTTGCCTGACGAAGAATAACGTTCGGGTGTAAAGTAAATAAATCGTGAATCGGATCCGTTGGCAGAGTCATATGAATTCCCATAATCAGCAATCAGATTTGCAATCCGTTCAAAATCATTTTGGTTTTCTTCGAAATCTTTCACAAAATAATCTCTCGCATAAAGATTAAACACACTCACAATAATCAGACCTGTTATATTCCTAAGTTTTTCGTCAAGATCTGTTGTTATTGTTACTGCACTTAAAACTACCGAAACAATTGAGATAATCACAAGTATTTTTTTAAACTTTTTCATATTAGTCACACTACCGTTATCGGAAAATCCAATGAAATACTGCTTATATCTTCTTCAGTATCCCAATTAAAAACAGCTGTTCCGTTATAAATACCCCGTTCAAACATTGTTATTTTGGCGTTTTCAAAACCCACAAATTCGTTGTCAGTCCATCCCGGCAAGAAACATATTTTCTGCTCGAACGATTCGTCTGGAATAAGAGTTTCAATTCTTTCCGCATCAGCTCCAAATTTTCCGAATGTATCACAGTCAATAAATCTTCTGTTGTTATTGCCTGAAATTACAGTTTCAATTTCAAGATGCATATCGGGAGTGCATTGCGGAAGAGTATAAGTTATGCTTTCAGAAGAAGTGTTTGTTATTTTTGCAACAACGTAAAACTTTTCTCCGAATGCTACAGTTTCGGGTGCATCCACAGACAATACGATACCGTTATGATTGTTTGTGTAATTTTTTATTTCCCCCGTTTGTGCATTTAAGGATGAATTATAGCTCATTACGTGAACTTTATCTCGCTGTTCTTCACCGCGCAAGGTTACGCTTACTTTTGTATCATCCCAGGCAACGGTAATGTTTCTTTCATCAAGACGTTTACCGTCGTTGTAAATCTCATCCTCAATTTCAGATATGCTTTTTCCGCTTTCATCTTCAAGAGTTATCTTTATTTTTGAAGGACCAAAGGTAAATGCCAATCCAATCTCCTGAAAGATTATGCGGTATCCCATATTTTCAAAGGTTGCTATTGTTGTCTTCTTCCAATTGTATATGTATTGGTTATAAATCACTTCTGACGATAACAGCACAGCAACAACAGAAACAATTGCAACAACACATTTGATAATTCGCTTTTTCATAATGATTACCTCATATTTTATGGCAATTACAAAAAACTTATAAAAGATTAATCACAGCATTTTTCAATCACACGTCAAAAGAAAACGGAACACCGTGTATGCAAAACGGAACGGTTACGCTTTTTTCTGTTATTTCAACCTCTTTAACGTCTTTGTCCACGGCGATCATAATTATATCAGCTGACATAACTGTTACACCGATACATCCGTCGCGCACAACACTGTATTTGATGGTAACCTTGTCGTCTTTTACGGAAACCGATTCAACAAAAACTTTGCATACTGAATTGGGAATTGTAACAGGAATCACAACAAGATTTGACTCCTCAAAAAACTTTTCGTTGAGTTCTCCGTTTTCTTCAAAATCAAAATGTTTCAAAGCAGTTTCGTGGTCGGTAATAACCATAGGTTCTTTGATATCCGTGAAGCAAATCTCGGATGATACCAACACATCAGAACTGTTCGGATCAATATATTCTTTTCCACAAAAAAGTGCTGGAAACCAGCCTGAAAGCATAACAACAACAGACATTATTCCGGTGAATATTTTTGATAAAATTATTGCCATTTCTTTTATCTCCTTTAAAAATTATCGGATTATTAATTTTGCTAAGCTAAAAACGGTTGCCCTCAATGTTTTGCAATTCCAATTTCATCGCCATTTTTATTAGCCAAAAGTATGATTGTAATATTCCGGTCCGTTAAACAACGCTTTAAAGAAGTTCGGTATACATTTCAAAGCATCCAAAACCAAAGCAGGACCGCCGAGTGTACCGAATCCCGGAGCAAAGAAAAATGCAAATATTCCGAAAGCAGCTTCAAGCGGACTGGCAAGTAAATGCTTTCCCGTAAGCTCCAATCCGTCAAAATATGCAGTTTTTTCACTGCTGACATTAAACCTTACAGTATCTTTGAGTTTCTCGCCGATACTTATCTGAACAATGTATTCACCGGGTTCTTCGGGAACAAATTCATACGAATTGATTTCAACTGTTTCGCCGTTAACCGTATATGTTACCTTCGCTTTTTCAAGCCATGCATCCGCATGGTTGCCTTTAAACGAAGTCATAACTTTAACAGGCATTCCGACAATTGCATAATAATGGGTTTTCATTTTAGACAAAATAAAATAGTTTTCTATAGTATAATACGTCTTGCATTCGCACTCCAGCTCAAAGTTGCATTGTATTATTCGGGAATACGGCACTTCAACCTTAGCACTTTTTTCACCGTCAGCCGTTACAAACGCACCTGCCCCCACTTCAACTGCGAGCACCTTCCAGCAAAAGTCAACATCAATAAAAAGCTGAGGATATCTCTCGCCGTTATGCTCATAAATCTCCATATGAACTCTGTCGCTGCTGACTTCTGTTACAT
>JAZSDF010000161.1:0-14040 GCA_045531035.1 Acutalibacteraceae bacterium
ATCCACTGGCGGCTATACTGAAGAAAAGAGAGATAGTTTCTGGGACAAGTTCCGCAGCGGCATAGAGTACCGGTCTCCGGAACAGGAGTATCTGGAACTGCTGTATGCACGAAATCGACAGCTGGAAGCGGAAAAACGGCAGGCCATGGCGAGAGATGCCAGCACACAGGCGGCTGCAGATGAAAAACTGGCAGAGCGACGATACTGGAACGAGTTTGCGGCCGAGGAATATGCAAAGGATAAAAACTCGAAGAAGCCCATCTATTTCTGCGAATTTGTATGCTCAATGACAACGGGCGATATCCATGCTCATTGTGATTTGTTCAGAAAATATCCCGCAATCTGGGGTGGTTGTATCTGGGAAATGACCGACCATGCGGTTTCTGTAAACGGCGGAAAAGGTTACCGTTACGGCGGTGACTTCGGCGATTATCCCAACAACAGCGTTTGCTGTATAGACGGTCTTGTGTTCCCCGACAGAAGTCTGCGTCCCGGATTCTACGACATGAAAAAGGGCTATCAACAGTTTGGTGCGGAATATGAAAACGGCAAAATCACCGTTAAGAATTACCGCTATTTTGAAGTGCTTTCCGATATGTATATTAAGTGGAGTGTTGATGTTAACGGCGAAAGCGTAATGAACGGCAGAATCGACGATACCGATATCGCACCGCAGGGCACAAAAGAGTATTTGCTCTTTGAAAATGTACCCGTAAGTGATTGCTGTTATCTTACTCTTACATTCCATGAAAAAGAGGATAAGAAGTGGGCAAAAGCTGATTTTGAAACAGGCTTTGTTCAGTTCGATTTGTCCGTTGAAACCGAAAAATCACCCGTCAATGCGGCAATTCCCGCGATTTCTGAGGGTGACAGATATATCACGATTGAAGCAAACAATGTTGTTTACACATTTGATAAGCCCTATGGCAGAATATCTTCAATTCTCTGTGGCGGAAAGGAAATGCTTTCCGAACCCGTTCGCGTTGAACTTTGGAAAGCTCACGGATACAATCAGCTTGGCGATGCAGACGACAGAAGAAGTGCGGCTATTCAGGCGGCGGTTCAGAAAACTTATTCTGCAACTGTTAACAAAGAAGCCGACTGCGTTAAAATTACTTGCCCCGTTTCAATCGGCGGTCCCGCAGTTGTTCCCATATTGAAAGGTGAAATGACCTATAAATTCTACGGCGACGGAAGTGCTGTTATCGGATTTAACGGAGAATACAGAAAGCTTCTTGCTGAAATGGGCATGAAATTGCCGAGATTCGGCTTTGTGTTCAGACTCAAGGGCGGATATGAAAACATGGAATTTTTCGGCAAAGGTCCCCAGGAAGCATATGCTGACCGTCATCTTGCCGCACGCTACGGCAAATTCGAAACAACCGTTTCAGAAAACTTTGTTCCTTATATCAGACCCATTGAAAACGGCGCACATTTCGGAACAAGATACGGTACTGTTTCAAACGGCGAAAACGGCATGATTTTCTCTCCCGCAAACGAAAAGACATTCTTCTTCAACGCTTCGCACTTCACACCGTATATGCTTGAAGAAACAAAGCATAACGATGAGCTTGTTCCTCTCGAAGATACCGTTGTTTATACGGATTACCGCATTGATGTTCAGGGCGGACACGGCAGATACGACGAGGTTGAACCCGAACGCAAGTGGAGCTTTGAACCTTTTGAATTCTCAACGGCAATCAAACCCTTCTGCGGCGAAATTAACCCCTTTGATTTCGTGAATAAGAACAGATAAACAGTTAATCCCCATGATTTCTCAATCATGGGGATTTTCCTACAGAATTATGCAGATAAGACCGCTGCAGCCTTCATTGATAACTCTTTCAAGAGTTTCGCGAAGCTTCATTCTCGCATCGCCCGGCATCCGGTAAAGCTTGTTGTGAAGGCCTTCGTTGACAAGCTGATGAAGGGAGGTACCGAAAATATTTGACTGCCAGATCATTGATGGATTTTCCTCGAACTCCTTGAGCAGGTATTTTATGAGTTCTTCGCTCTGCGATTCCGAGCCGACTATCGGTGCAACCTCGGTCTGTATATCGGCTTTCATAATGTGGAGTGAGGGTGCGCTTGCTCTCAGACGAACGCCGTATCTTCCGCCCTGTTTCATGATTTCGGGTTCTTCGAGAGATAAATCTTCGATATCGGGCAAAACAATTCCGTAGCCCGTCGCTTCAACCTCGTCAAGAGCGTTCTGTATGCGCTTGTATCCGCTCTGTGCGGCTGAAAGCTCCTTGATTTTTTGCATAAGCTCGTTTTCGTTTTTGACGGAAATGCCCGTTTCTTCTTCAATGATTTTAAAGAAAAGCGCAGGGTGAAGAGCAACATTTATTTTTGCGCTTCCCGTTGCAAGATTCATTGATTCAACGCTTGAAGAAGATATATGTTCGCATGAAGAAACATTTTCAGAAAACAGTTTGACATCCCTGACTTTTTTCAGACCTTCGGCAAGAGAACTGATTTTTCCGAAAACCTCCGAACGAAGCCAATGCGATTTGTCGAGAGATGTAATCCATCCGGGTAAATCCACTTTGACTTCCTTAATCGGGAATTCCGATAAAACCTGAGAAAGAATATCCGATATTTCTTCATGACCGAGTTCAAGGCAGTTTACGGAAACAACGGGAACACCGTATTCATCCGTCATTTCGGCGGCAATCTTTTGTGCCGCAACGGATTTTGGTTCCTTGCAGTTAAGAAGAACAACAAAGGGCTTGTGAAGCTCCTGCAATTCATTTATCACTCTTTTTTCTGCCTGTGCATATTCCGTACGTGGAATATCACTTATGGAACCGTCGGTTGTAACAACAAGTCCGATTGTTGAGTGTTCGGATATAACCTTCTGCGTTCCGATTTCCGCCGCCATGTTGAACGGTACCTCCTCGTCAAACCACGGTGTTTTTACCATTCTTGGATTTTCGCCTTCAATATATCCGAGTGCGGAGGGGACGATATATCCCACGCAGTCAATCATTCGTACCTTCATTTTTGATTTTGACGGCAAAGTAATTTCTACCGCATCTTCCGGAATGAATTTAGGTTCGGTTGTCATGATTGTTCTGCCTGCAGATGATTGCGGAAGCTCATCTGTTGCTCTTTCACGTCGCTGAGTATCTTCGATGTTGGGCAAAACCAGATTTTCCATGAATTTTTTAATGAATGTTGATTTTCCCGTTCTTACGGGACCGACAACCCCGATGTAAATATCTCCGCCTGTTCTTGCGGCAATATCATTATAAATATTGTTGACAGCCATTATAATTCCTCCGAATCCATTGATTTTTTTGTTCTGTAAAATCTATGCGGTATCGGGACAATGTATGACTGCAAAATAAACGGACCGTTTCGCTCGCATGAGGGAAAGGTCCGTTCTTATATTATTTATTGATTGAATCTTTGAGAAGGATAACAATTGAGTCAAAAATGATTTTGATGTTGCTTCTGCCGTCCTTTTCTCTTGCGCCCTCAACCGCTTTCATTTTTCCTTCCTTGATTTCCATGAACTGCGGATAATCGGGGTTTGAGGTAACAGTCGGCTGACCGTCAAAGAGAATAAGCCATGTTATAAATTCAAGGTAAGGCTCTTTGAATTCATTATGAGGATTGCCCTTGATATACCATGTGTGTTCGGGATAAGCACTTGTCGAAGCATCGATCACATTGTCGGGCGAAACATGATTGTGACCGCATGAAGTTTTTTTCTGCTTGTAATTATCTCCAAGAGTTTCACCCATATGAGCGACCGTAGCACCGAGACTCATGTATTTTGTATCGATGAGGAAATCCGAATGGTTTTCTTTATCGGCAGTTACGGGAATGCTTGAAATATCATAGCCGAAGGCACTTGCGATTACGGTGCCGTTTTTCTTTGCGGCATCAATTATTTCTGTTATTTTGCACTGAACATTGTAGTGATAATAATCGGTTTTCTTTTCGAGCTCTGAATATTTTTCAAGACCTCTGAAGGTTGCTTTCTTTGCGTCTTCATAATATTCATCGGGAACGAACGACCATACACCGGGCATTGTTCCCATAACATCAATAAGATATTCGTCAAAAACTCTGTCGAGCTGTTCATCAAGAATTTTCTGAACAAAATCAAGAAGATATCCGGTTACACCGCAATCGTTGAGAATTGAAATAATTGCGCCTATAAGCTGTGCGGTAACATCTTCGTATCCCATGATACCCATAACAAATTCCGCAACGGCATCTTCTTTATCGGTTACGGTACAGGTTCTTGTGAGAAGCGCGCCTACAAGTGAAAGACCCTGATATGCAGGGGATAGGAAAACAATCTTTTCTATTCCGTCGCTTCCGTAAAGGTGAAGATAGGAAGCAACAACCGTGTTTCCCTGACTGTGGCTTGCAAGAACTATTTTATCGTGACCTGTAAAATCCTTGACCTGCTTTATGTAGTCGTAAAGACCCTTTGCATTATCAACGGGGTCAAGTCTCCAGTCGTATGTGTATTTGAATTCGGATTCATCGTCAATATCCTTATTATCAAAGGCATAGTTTGCGGTTTTGTGTCTGTCAACCGAAGGAAGTGTGCAGGGGTCAATGCCCGTGTTTTCTTTTGCGCTTCCGTCGGGATTGCATCCTGCTTCAGTCAGTATTTTATCTGCTGCTGCAATTGCGTGAGTGCCGAAACCCTCATAATCTCCCGCAATAAGAACTGCGGCAACAGCTTTGAGAATATCGGGTACAGCTGCCTTTATTGCATCTTCTTCGGGAGGAAAAACGGAATATTCGTTTTCTGTTGCGGGGTACTTATAAATTGCTTCACCGAATCCGGGAACATAGACCACAGGAAGAACACCGCAATTGCATTTTTCTGCCGAAGCAAATGTCGGTGCAGCCAAAGAGAAAACGATAACAAAAGCGAGAACGATGCTGATAATTTTCTTCATAATTAATACTCCTTAACTAAACAAAATACTTAATCCGAATAATGCCTGTGCAGGGAAATATGTTAGTGCAACAAGTTTATCGTTACATTTAAGCTTGGGTTTTCCGTAAAGCGAAACGGCAAGGAATGTGTCCGAAAGAAGGAATAACCCTCCTGCCGCAACGAGGCAAATGCCGAAAGGTGTTTCTCCGTTTATTATCGAAACAGTACCTCTCGAAACGGCAAAGATAAACGAAAACATGAGAAGAAACGAATAAAGAATCATTATTCTTCTGCCCTTCGGGAATCTGATTTTATCAATAATTACCTCAAGCACTGCCGCAACGCAGAGAGCCAGGAATCCGAGAAGAATTTGTTTCCAATATGAAAAAAGCGAAGGCTGACAATGTATAATAAAGGTGTAAAGATAAATGAGGTGTCCTATTGAAAAGAAAAGAACGCCCGTCATGAAATATCTGCTGTGTTTATAATCAAGCCAGAAATCACCGAGTAATCCGAAGAACAATGCAGCAATCATGAGAATTGAATATGTTGAAAACTGACTTAAAAATGCCGCCGAAATACCTGTCAGAAGAAAAAGCGATGAACAGAGCATTTTTGAATGGAGCGGCTTTTTCGTGAAAGCAGGAAGGAACTGAGAAAGAACAGTAATAACTGCTGTTGCGATACAAAGGATAATCGGAAAAAAATTAAGGATTAACATGAGAATCTTCCTTTCTCTGTATTATTAAAAGTATTATGAGAATTTTGCCGCCTGAGTGGTTGCAAGAACATCGCACCTTTCGTTTTCGGGATGTCCCGCATGACCCTTAACCCAGATGATTTTGTATTCATGCTTGTTGATTTCCGATATTAGAGTTTTCCAGAGCTCGGGATTGAGAACAGGCTTTCCGTCGGATTTTTTCCAGCCTTTCTTCATCCAGTTCCATATCCAGCCTTGCAAAAACGCATCGGCAACATACTTTGAATCTGTGTAAATTGTAACTTCGCATTTCTGATTGAGCTTTTTGAGTGCTTCTATGACTGCGGTCAGCTCCATGCGGTTGTTTGTTGTTGAGGCCTCTCCGCCGCTGAGTTCAAGCTCGTGACCGCCGTAACGAAGGATTGCACCCCATCCTCCCGGACCTGGATTTCCCGAGCATGCGCCGTCGGTGAAAATATCAACCTTTTTGAGTTCGGACATATGTGAATCTTCCTTAAATGTTTTTTATAATTATAACATCTGTTTTTTCATTTAACAATAGAAAAATCGGTTATTCCGAATATTTTTGCCAATAATAAAGCATGAGTAATTTACAGGAGTTGGTTTGATGAAAGCAGTAATTATGGCAGGCGGCGAAGGCAGCAGACTCAGACCCATAACCTGCACCGCACCGAAGCCTATGGCAAAAATACTCGGTAAGCCGATAATCGAATATGTTTTTGATACCTTGATTTCGGGCGGAGTGACACATGCGGCGGTAACTCTCGGGTATCTTCCGCACATAATTGAAAATGCATATGAAACGGGCTATAAAAGTCTGAAGCTTGAATTTATAAGAGAAGATGAGCCTCTCGGTACTGCGGGAAGCGTTAAAAATGCGGCGGCGGATTTCAATGAACCTTTCATTGTGATAAGTGCGGATGCAATGTGCAGTTTCGATATGGAGAAAGTCATGCTTTATCACAAAGCAAGCGGTGCTATGGTAACTGTTGTTGCAACGGATGTTGACGACCCACGTGAATTCGGTGTGTTGAAGGTCGGAAAAGAAAACAGAGTTTGTGGATTTCTCGAAAAGCCTTCTTGGAATCAGGCGATAAGCAGTCTTGCAAATACGGGTGTTTATATCATAAATCCCGAGTGCCTTAAGCTTATTCCGAACGGCAAAAAATATGATTTTGCATCGGATTTGTTCCCGTTGATGCTTGAGAGAGATATGCCGATTTATTGCTATCATACCGATGATTACTGGTGCGATGTCGGAAATATCTCTTCGTATCTGAAATGTCAGAATGACGCTTTTGACGGAAAATTCAAGCCTCCCGTGGGATGCTCGGCAAGCGGAATTTATGTTAAAGACAAGCTTCCGGCGGGGGATTACAGCATTGTTCCGCCGGTTTTTATAGGCGAGAATTCGGAGATATCCGACGGAGCGGTGATCGGTCCCTATGCCGTGATAGATAATAACTGTTATATCGGCGAAAATTCTAAAGTACGCAGAAGTGTTGTTCTCGAAAACAGCTCTCTTGCCGCTGAAACCTCCGTTACGGGTGCGGTTGTCTGTTCGGGCGCAGCGCTGAAAAAAGGTGCGGCAATGTTTGAGGGAAGTGTTGCCGGTTCTGGTAGCATCATCGGAGAAAGCGCAAGCGTGAAACCGAATGTCCTTGTCTGGCCGGGTAAAATAATAGGTGCAGGTGTGATTGTTTCCTCAAATGTTAAATACGGTAATATGAGAACGGACTTTATGGACGAAAACGGTATCGACGAAAAAAGCGGAGTTGTCCTCAATGCGGAAACCTGTGTAAAACTCGGTTATGCTGTTTCGTCGTCAAAAAGCGGAAAAAAAGTCGGAATTGCCTGTGACGGTTCGAAAAAATCCGCAGTCAAGAAGCTTGCAGTCTCCGTCGGTCTTGCAGATGGCGGAAGCTGTGTGTGGGATTTCGGAGAATGTTTTGAAGCACAGCTTAATTTTCTTGTTAATTTCTGCGGACTGGATTCGGGCCTTTTTATTTCAGGTTCGGAAACAGCTTGTATTTCCTTGTGCGGTGAAAACGGAATGTCTGTAAGCAGAGGTTTTGAAAGAGAAATCGAAAACGGTATGAACAGATGCGAATTCAGGAGTGTCGGCGAAAAAGCGGTTAAGGAAATTTCAAATATGACTGGCATAAGGCTTTTGTATGAGCAGGAACTTATGAGAAGATTCTTGGGTGTTTATAACGGATTTTCTGCATCGGTCAAATGCTCAAATGATAAAATTTCGGATTTGCTCAGGGGTTGTTTTTCGCGTTTCGGAGCAACGGAAGAATCATCGACGGTTTTTGAAGTAGATTATTCGGGCAGGTTTGTCCTTGGCGAAACTGAAAACGGAATAACAGAATATGAAAAGCTTCTTGCGATCTGCTGCTGTGATGAGTTAAGAAAAGGAAGAGATACCGCCGTGCCGTATACCGCCCCCGATTATCTTGATTATCTTGCAAAGGAATACGGCAGAAGAATTCTGCGCTATACGGATACTCCGATTGACAATTCCGACGAAAATGCAAGGGTTCTTGCTTCAAGACAGATGTTTTCGAGGGATGCTCTTTTTATGTGCGTGAAGCTTCTTTCAATAATGAACGAAAGACGGATGACACTTGATATGCTTGCGGCGGAGCTTCCCGAAAAATATATCGAAAAGAAAACGTTTGCCGTTAATTTTCCGCCGTCAAAGCTTTCTTCATTAATGGGAGAAGAAGCGGTTTCTTCCCGTGAAGGAGTGAAATTTGTACGAAAAGAAGGTTCTTTGCTTGTTGTACCTAAAAAAGGCGGAGGATTTGTAAATATTTTTGCCGAGGCGGATACAATGGAAGCTGCGCACGAACTTTGTGCTGATATAGAAGAAAGAATAAAATCTGTTTTAAATAATATATAAATATTAAAATATTATTTACTTGACATTATAAAGATAAGAAGATATTATATATGGTGGGGTATGAGCAGTTACCCTGCCGAACATAACATTTGACAAGCTTGAATATATATCATTATTTGAATTAAAACAGAACAGGAGATTATATGCAAAAAAAGAATAATACTGCAGGTAAAGATAATAATCAGAAACAGCAGAAACCCAAATCAAACCAGAAATGGCAGAAAAAGGGTTCAAATCAGTTTAAACAGACAAAGAAAAACTCCGCTCCAAAGTCGAGAAACGGCTCTGCGAAGAAATACAGAAAGACTAATGAGCTTCCCATAAAAATTTCATTCCTTGGCGGTCTTAATGAAGTCGGTAAGAACATGACGCTTTATGAATATAAGGATGATATGTTTCTTGTTGACTGCGGACTTGCATTTCCCGATCCTGAAATGCTTGGCGTTGACCTTGTTATTCCCGATTTTACTTATGTGGAGAAGAACGCCGACAAGATCAAGGGTATTGTTATTACTCACGGACATGAGGACCATATCGGCGGACTTGCTTATCTTCTCAAAACGGTTAATATCCCCGTTTACGGAACAAAGCTCACAATCGGTCTTATTCAAGGAAAACTCAAAGAGCACGGTCTTCTTTCAAGCGTAAAGCTTCATGAAATTGCTCCGGGAGATACGGTGAAGCTCGGTGAATTTACGGTTGAAGCAATTCATGTCAATCACTCCATTCCCGATGCAATCGCTCTTGCAATCAGCTGTGAATCGGGAACCGTTGTTCAGACGGGTGACTTCAAGGTTGACAGCACTCCCATTGACGGCGGAATGATTGACCTTGCACGTTTTGCAAAGCTCGGTGAAGAAGGCGTTCTTGCGCTTCTTTCCGACTCAACAAACGCAGAAAGACCCGGATATACCGAAAGCGAACGCAAGGTCGGAGAATCCTTTGAGGTTCTTTTCAGAAGAGCAGGCAGAAGCAGAATTATCGTCGCGACCTTCGCTTCCAATATCCACAGAGTTCAGCAGATTATCAACGTTGCCGCCTCGCTCGGAAGAAAGGTTGCCATTATCGGCAGAAGCCTTGAAAATGTTGTCAATATCAGTGCACAGCTCGGATATCTCAATATCCCCGATAATGTGCTTATTAATGCAGATTTGATTAATAAATATCCTGCAGACAGCCTTGTTATAATCACAACGGGCAGTCAGGGCGAGCCGATGTCGGCTCTTTCGAGAATGGCATTTTCCGACCACAGAAAGGTCGAAATCTGTCCCAACGACTATGTCATTATTTCGGCAACACCTATTCCGGGTAACGAGAAAATGGTCGGAAAGGTTGTTAATGAGCTTCTTAAACTCGGTGCACAGGTTATCTATGAAAAGATGTATGATGTTCATGTTTCGGGTCACGCTTGTCAGGAGGAGCTCAAGCTTATAATGGGTCTTGTTAAACCCAGATATTTCATTCCCGTCCACGGTGAACAAAAGCATCTTCGCAAGCATGCTCTTCTTGCCGAGGGAATGGGAATTGAACCCGAAAACATTTTCATTGCCGATAACGGATATGTTGCGGAAATAACAAGCAAATCAATCAAGAGCGGTGCCGTTGTGCCCGCGGGCAAGGTCTTTGTTGACGGCTCGGGTGTCGGTGATGTCGGAAGCGTTGTTCTTCGTGACAGAAAGCATCTCGGTCAGGACGGTATCATTGTTGTTACCGCATCGGTTGACTATGAAACAGGTCAGCTCATTGCAGGTCCCGAGGTTGTTTCAAGAGGCTTTGTTTATGTTAAAGAGGCGGAGGAGCTTATTTCTCAGGCAAGAAAGGTTGCCGAGAAATGTCTCGAAAACTGCTACTACAACAATATCAGCGATATCGGTGCGATAAAGGGCAAGCTCAGAGATGCCGTTTCGCATTTCGTATATGACAAAACAAAGAGAAGTCCCATGATTCTTCCGATAATTATGGAGGTTTAAATGAAATTCAAGGGTTTTTGGTATGACGGTTTATTGATAAGCCTTGCAGCTGCGGTTTCTGCGGTGTTTATAGCTATGACCGTTTTTGTTGAACCGAGGCTTGCAATTGCAGAGGGTATTGCGTTTTTGATTGTGTGCGTTATTGCGGTTTACAGAGCTTTTTCTGCAAAAAACAGATATAAGCGATTCATTGCCAAAACATCAAAGAAGCTTGATTTTACCAATCAGAAGGTGCTGTCAAACTATCCGTTTCCCGTTGCTGTCTGCGACGAAAACGGCTACATAACATGGTACAGCGACCGTTTTATCAATGAGATATCCGCAGGAGATATAACCGCTTCCGAAAAAATGAGCAGATTTCTCGGCGGAAGAAGACATGACAGTATTGATGAGGATGAAGGACTCTGCGTTGCAATCGGCAGCAGATTCTATACCGTTTATTCTGTGAGATATGTTTCGGGCGGAAAAAAATACTGTGCGTTTTATTATCTCGATAACACAACCCTCAAACAGACCGAAACCGAATATCACGAATCGCGTCCCTATGCGGTTTTGTTTGAACTTGATAATCTTGATGATTCCCGTTCGGATTTCAGAGACAGCGAAAGAACCGAAATCAAGAGTCAGATTGAGGCGGCTCTCGATAACTGGAGCGAAGCTTTTGAGAGCGTGCTGAAAAAAATCAGCGACGACAGATATCTGGTTGTAACCGAAAAGAAGAATTTTACCCGAATGGCAGAGGACAGATTTTCCGTTCTCGAAACTGTACGCAACTATGAATTCAAAGGCAAAAAAACAGGAGCAACTCTTTCTGTAGGCGTTGCCTCGGGAGACACCATCAAAAAGTGCGAAAAGGGAGCAAGAAAATCTCTTGAAATGGCTCTCGGAAGAGGTGGCGACCAGGTAGCAATCAAAACCAAGGACGGGTATGATTATATCGGCGGCGTTTCAAAGAGTGCCGAAAAGAGAACAAAGGTTAAGAGTAGGGTAGTAGGTTCCGCACTTTCCGAGCTTATCAAATCGAGCAGCAATGTTATAATCATGGGTCATTCCTTCACAGACCTTGATGCCATAGGTGCCGCAGCAGGCATGGCTTGTGCCGTGCAGAGCTTCGGTATTCCCGTATGCATAGCAACGGATAAGAAAAAATCACTTGCATCAAGGCTGATTGATAAGCTTGAAGCTGAAGGTATGGGAGATATAATAAGAGGTCAGGAAGATGCTCTTGAAATGCTCGATAAAAAGAGTCTGCTTATCGTTGTTGACACTCATATCGAAAGCTTTGTTGAGTTTCCGAAGATTTATGAAAAAGCGGAAACAAGAGTTATTATCGACCATCACAGAAGAGCAGTTACCGATATCGAAAGCGCTGTTATCTTCCACCATGACCCCGGTGCTTCGTCATCATGTGAAATGGTAACTGAGCTTCTTCAATATATGAACCCGGATATCAATATCACCAAAACGGTTGCGGAAGCCCTTCTTTCGGGTATCATGCTCGATACCAAGGATTTTGTTATCGGTACGGGTGTAAGAACATTTGAAGCGGCGGCTTTTCTTAAAGATAAAAACGCCGATACCGTAAGCGTTAAAAAGCTTTTTGCAAATTCGCTTGAAATCAATAAGCTCCGCACAAAGGTTATTTCCGAATCGGAAAGCTTTATGCGCTGTGCAATATCGGTTGCCGAATTTTTCTCTCCCGATATCAGAATTATCTGTGCGCAGGCGGCGGATGAGCTTCTCAAGGTTAATGACATAAAGGCGTCGTTTGTAATGTTTGAGAATAACGGAATGGTCTGCATTTCGGCGAGAAGCTTTGGTGAAATCAATGTTCAGCTTATTATGGAAGCCCTCGGCGGCGGCGGTCACCAGACAATGGCGGCTTGTCAGCTTAAGGGTTGTAAAATAATTACCGCAAGAGAAAAGCTCGAGAGAGCAATCAAGGAATATTTTGAAATAAACTCTAAATAAGGAGATAAAGAATATGAAAGTTGTATTGTTACAGGATGTTAAAGGACTTGGAAAGAAAGGCGAGCTTGTAAATACTTCCGACGGTTATGCAAGAAACTTCCTCTTCCCCAGAAAGCTTGCAATGGAGGCAAATTCACAGGCTATGAGCGAGCTTAAAAACAGAGAAGCATCCGAAAAGCACCGCATCGAAACTGAAATTGCCGCCGCAAAGGCAAGTGCAGCAAAAATCCAAGGCAAAACAGTAAAACTTACCGCAAAAGCAGGTGCAAACGGCAAGCTTTTCGGCTCCGTTACTTCAAAGGATGTTGCGGATGCAATTTCTAAAGAATACGGTCTTAAACTTGACAAGCGCAAGGTTATTGTTGACGATATTAAAAATTTCGGCACATATCCCGTTGAGGTTAAGCTTTATAACGGAATTTCCGCATCAATGTTTGTAATGGTAGGCGAATAAAATGGCAGATAACGGTTTGCTTTCTTTTGATAATATACAAATGCCATACAGCCTCGAAGCAGAGCAGGCTGTGCTCGGCAGTATACTTGTGGACCCGTCCTGCCTTTCGCAGGCGGCGGTCTACATAACTCCCGAAGCGTTCTATCTTCCTCAGCATGCTTCCATTTTCGAAGCGATGATAAGCATTGATGCAACGGGTCAGAAGCTTGATCCCCTTGTTATTCTCAATCTTCTCATTCAGCAGGGTGTTTATGACAGCACTTCGGGCAAAAACTATCTTTTCCAGCTTAAGGACAGCGTTCCTTCAACACAGAATGTTGAGATGTATGCAAAGATAGTGCGTGAGAAGTTCTATATGAGAACTCTCATCAACATTTCGGTTGAAACTGTTGAAAGTGCTGTTTCGCAGGAAGAAACAGCGGATGCTCTCCTCGATAATGCGGAGCAAAAGATATATAATATCCGTCAGGGTAAAACAACAAATGCTCCCTCAAAGCTTAAGGACATCATTGTTAACAATGTTTATGATACCCTTAAGAAAATCACGGGTGAAGATAAAGAACTCTATAAAGGCTATACCACGGGCTTTTCCGACCTCGACAAGGTGCTGACAGGTCTTAACCGCTCTGACCTTATTCTTATCGGTGCCCGACCCGCTATGGGTAAAACGAGCTTTGCGCTTAACCTTGCAAGAAATGTTGCCGCAATGGGCAAGAGAAAGGTTCTTTTCTTCTCTCTTGAAATGACAAAGGAACAGCTTGCGATGAGAGTTCTCGGCACGGAAGCCCGTGTATCAAGTATGAAAATGAGAAACGGCAACATTTCTCAGGATGAATGGATAAGGCTCGGTATGGCAACAAGTGCACTCAATGACTGTGAGCTTTATTTTGACGATACATCCAGTATCACCGTTCCCGAAATGAAGGCGAAAACAAGACGTCTCGGCGGAGTGGAATGTGTCATTATCGACTATCTCGGCCTTATCAAGGGCAGCACAAGAACGGAAAACCGTGTTCAGGAGGTCAGCGAAATCACCCGAAACCTCAAGATGATGGCAAAGGACCTCAATATTCCCGTTGTATGCTGTGCACAGCTTTCGAGAGG
>JAZSDF010000083.1:0-78344 GCA_045531035.1 Acutalibacteraceae bacterium
ACGGCAATGAAGATGGGTTACAAAAAAGTCTGGGCTGTATTTCAGCCGTTCACATATTCAAGAACATCCATTCTCTTTGATGAATTTGTCCGTGTTCTGAAAATACCCGACAGATGCATAATGACAGAAATAATGGGTTCAAGAGAAGTGAACACATATAATATCTACACCTCTCAGCTTGCCGAAAAAATACCCGGAAGTGTCTGGTTCAATACTTTTGATGAAGTTGCTCAATATGCCGTTGATAACGCCGAAAGCGGTGACCTGATTATTACACTCGGCTGCGGTGATATATATAAAGCTGCAAAAATCATGATAAAATTATTAAAGGAGAAGCAATGATATGAAATACAGTATCAACAAAACAAATTTCAATGATTTTTCTGTTTTCGAAATCAATAAACTTGAAGGCAGAGGCTATGCTATCCCCTATTCATCAGTTGAAGCACTCAAAAAAATTTCTATAAAAAAGGAAAGATATTCATCAGATATTGTTAAAGTTCTTTCGGGAAAATGGCAATTTAAATATTACTCAAGCAACAAAGATCTTCCTGATGTTCTTGATACTGAAAACGTTGCTTTTGACACTGTCAAAATCCCCTCAACATGGCAGAGAACAGGTTATGATTCACCTGCATATATAAACTGCCCCTATGCTTTTGATGATAAACCTCCTTATGTTCCTTATGAACAGCCTGTCGGTGTTTACAGAAAAACATTCGATATCTCTAATCTTGATAAAACATATATCATTTCTTTTCTCGGTGTTATTTCATGCCTTGACCTTTATGTTAACGGTCAGTT
The DNA here is from genome assembly GCA_045531035.1 of Acutalibacteraceae bacterium. Taxonomy (GTDB): domain Bacteria; phylum Bacillota; class Clostridia; order Oscillospirales; family Acutalibacteraceae; genus CAG-177. The sequence goes on from JAZSDF010000083.1 coordinate 805, forward strand.
TGTAGGTTACAGCGAAGGTGCACACAACACAGCCGAATTTGATTTGACAAAATATCTTGTCGAAGGCGAAAATGAGCTTATTGCAGTTGTTCACAAGTGGTCAAACGGTACATTCCTTGAATGTCAGGATATGTTCAGAGAAAACGGCATTTTCAGAGATGTTTTGCTTTATGAAATGCCCAAAACATATCTTAATGATGTTTACCTCAGAACAAAAGAAACATCAAAAGGTTGGAATCTTGATATCAATGTTGAAATCAACGGTAACCCCGAAGGTCTTTGCGCTTACGCTGAGATTTATTATAAAAACAAGCTTATTGCCGAAAAATGTATTCCCGCTGAAAAGAACTGTGTTATCAGCTTTAAGAATCTCGAGGTTAAAACCTGGAACGCAGAAATTCCCGAAGTTTATACCGCTTATGTTAGCCTTTATAACGGCGAAGATGAAATTATGACACAGCGTAATTACATCGGATTCAAAACCGTTAAAATTAAGAAGGATATATTTACAGTTAACGGAAAGAAAATCAAGGTTAAAGGCGTTAACCACCACGATACACATTATAAGACAGGTTATGTAATGAGCTTTGAAGACCTTGAAAAAGATGTAAAACTCATGAAATCGCTTAACGTTAACTCCGTCAGAACATCGCACTATCCTCCCGATCCCATTTTTATTGCACTTTGTGATATTTACGGTCTTTATGTCATTGATGAAGCCGATATTGAAACACACGGCGTTGCTTGTGAACCTCACAACAACTTTGATTTAATCAGCCATGACCTTGCATGGGCACCCAGATATCTTGACAGAGTCAAGAGAATGTATCTTCGAGACAGAAGCCGTGCAGCCATCATTATGTGGTCACTCGGCAATGAAGCGGGCGGATATGCGTGTCAGGATGTTTGTTATGAGTATCTCCATGATGTATGCCCTGAGATTCCCGTTCATTATGAAGGTGTAGTACGTACCGACAGACATTCATATGATGTTGTATCTGAAATGTATACAGACCATAAGAATGTTGAAAAAACAGGTAAACATATAAGGGGAAAAAAATATACACCGAAACCTTTCTTCCTATGTGAATATGCCCATGCTATGGGTGTAGGACCGGGCGGACTTGAAGAATACTGGGATTTATTCTATAAGTATGACAATCTCATGGGCGGATGCATCTGGGAATGGGCAGACCATTCATATTATCATCCCAATGGTAAAATCAAATACACATACGGCGGAGATCACGGAGAATGGCGTCATGACGGTTGCTTCTGCGTTGACGGTCTGCTTTATCCCGACAGAAGACTGCATACCGGCGCAAAAGAAATGAAAAATGTTTATCGTCCCGTCAGAGCAAACTATAATGACGGTGTGATTAATTTCATCAACACCAACCGTTTCAGAAACACTTCATATATTACTGCAGTATGGGAACTTGTTAAAAACGGCAACATTCTTTTGGCAGCTGATGAAATAGTTCTTGATATCGATGCTGAATGTGAAAAAGAATTTGCACTTGATATTAATCTTCCCAAAGAAAAATGCGACTGCCATCTTAATATTTATTATTACGACGGTGATAATGAAATCGCTTTTGAACAGATTTCTCTTAAAGAGGAATTCATGTGCGAAAAAATTAAATCTGACAGCAAAATCTCTGTTAATACCGACGAAAAATCAAGTGTAATTTCATTTGAAAGCGGTTTTGTCAGATTCTCAAACGAAAGCGGTATGATTGAAAGCTATGTTGTTAACGGCAATGAACTTATAAATGATTCCCCCGCCTTCGCTAAAGGCTTTATGCCCAATATTTACAGAGCTTTTCTTGATAACGACACCAAATACCGTGACGAATGGATTAAAGCCGGTTACGACGATTATAAATGTATCTGCACCGATTTTGAAGTTGAGTTCAAAAAGAACAAAGCTGAAATCGAAGTTGAGTATAAACTTAAGAGCAAAAAATCTCTCCTTCCTCTCGGTAAAGTTGAAATCGAATACGAAGTCTACGGAAATGGAGCAATAAAGGTTGAAGCAAAATTCAAACCTATTGCAAAGAAACGTCTTGCAGGTCATTTGCCCAGATTCGGACTTACCCTTGAAATGCCCAAGGAATTCAGAAACATTGAATATTACGGCATGGGTCCTGATGAAAACCTTTCAGACCTCTACGCACAGTCAATGGTCGGAATTTATGAAACAACCGTTGACGACATGTACGAGCCTTACATCAGACCTCAGGATTCAGGAAACAGAACAAAAGTGAGATATCTTACAGTTACCAATAATGAAGGTGTAGGCCTTAAGTTTGAATTTGATGACAATTACTTCAATTTTAACGCTAGACCTTATTCACAGCTTCTTCTTCAGAATGCAAACCATATAGAAGATCTTCATGACGAAAAAACGATTGTTATCAATATCGACGGTTATACAAGAGGAACAGGCACTGCAAGCTGCGGACCCGATGTTCTTCCTCAGTTCGAAATCGACGGCAGAGACGGACTTGAATTCGAGTTTACCGTTATTCCTTGTAAAAAATAGTGTTTTTATAATAGTTAAAGCGTATCTCTTTTGTTGAGATACGCTTTAACAAAGCTTTATTGCTTGACAAATATAAACATTCATGATAATATCAAATGCGATAAAATGCACCTGTGGCGGAATTGGCAGACGCGCCAGATTTAGGATCTGGTATCTTTGATGTGCAGGTTCAACCCCTGTCAGGTGCACCATATAAAAACAAAACAAATCCGAACCCTAAACCTAATTGGTATAGAGGTTCGGATTTGTTTATTTTAACAGCTTATTAAGAACAGTAAACTCTCTGAGATATAAGCTTGAAATATCCTCTCTTTTGTTCGGATATTCAGAGAATACTTCAATAGCCTTTTCAATCTCAACCCAAACAGGTGTTATTCCATGTTCAACTTCAATATCAGTCAACGATTGTTTGCTTTCCCCGATTCTTTCACAAATAAAATAATTGCTTATATAAAGGGTATCAAAACAATACTCATTTATAACAAGAAAATGTTTCAAAGGTTTAACATTATAACCTGTTTCTTCCCTGAGTTCTCTTATACAACATTCTTCAAGTGATTCACCGTCTTCAAGGCCGCCTCCCGGTGTCATATAGACATCCGTATTTACTTCATAAGAAAGCAAAATCCTGTTGTTTTCGACAAGAAGACCTCTGCCTGCAACTCTTTCTTTAACCGGAGGTAAAGAATGTACTTTTGCATATTGATTTATAATCTCAACCATTATTAATCACCTTACAAAATCATGAAATTTCATCGTGCATAATCTTTAATATTTTACAACAATTCAAACAGATATTGCTTCCGTTGCTGTGATAATAAGCAACAAGAAAATAATTATCACCGTCAAATATTGCAGGATAGCAGTAACCGTTATTTATGTCATCTTCAATATAAAAAAGCATTTCTTTTTTGAAAGTTATTCCCCTGTCATCGCTGACAGAAATAACATACGGAGTTCTGCCCCACGGTTCGCTTTCTTTTCTAAGAATATGTTCGGGAATAGGATTGAAAACAGCAACGGTATACTTCCCGCAGTCTTTTACGAGCATGGGAGAACAAGCAGAAGAGAAGAATAAATTTGGTTCAGGAGAGCTCCAGGTTAAACCGTCATCCTCAGAAAAACTTTCAAACTGAAAACCAATATCTGTCCTGATATAACACCATATTTTTCCGTCAGGAAGAACATATAACCCCGGTTCTTCATAACCGTCAACATTATTCTTAAAAGGACACGGTAATTCAGTATCTGTTTTATACCAAGTTTTTCCGTCATCATCCGATATAATGAAGCAAATCAAACCTGGTGCAAAATCTTCATATCCACCATGAATTGTGTGTCTTGCAAGAGCGAGAATAATTCTGCCGTTTCTAAGCATAATTACCCTGTCGTTATTGAGAACGTAATAGTCCTGAACATCAAGACAATCCATACAGCTTATCGGTTCAGACCATGTCTTACAGTCGTCTGATGAACGGCATAAAACAATTTTATCTGTTCCATCACTATTTTTAATAATATAAAATGCGCCGATATCTCCGTTATTCATTTTCAGAAACGACAAACTCATTATATTAACGGCATTTTCCGGTTTTTCGAAAAGAACAAATCTGTCAGACCATGTTTCACCATTATCTTTTGAGACAACCGCTGAAATTCTCGCATTTTCTTCATCATTACGGGTTACACCGATAAATTCGGTAAAACCGAATAAAATTGAACCGTCTGAAAGCTTTATAAAAGACCCTTCACCGTTACGCGGATTAGTGTCGGATGTTTCAAGAAATAAAACATCTCTGCCAATTTTCCTCATAATTACCTCATTCAAATTTATTCAGTGTAAGTTCTGAATCAGAAACCATAAACTGCGGATATCTGCCGTTAACACCTGCATAAAATTCTCCGTCATATGTTAAAAGCCAAATAAGAAAATCAGCATATTCCGAACCGTAATTACCCCCTACATGAGTTGCATCTTTGATAATGTATGTATATTCAGGGAAAAGTGCAGTTGAAAGATCAACAACTCTGTCAGGAGAAAGATATTTGGGATTTAATGGTACATAATCGTCTCCGAGTGTTTCACCGTATTTTGCAACCGTAGCATACCCTGACATCTGATAAGTTTCAAGTGTTCCGTCGCCGTTGAAATCGGCATTTTTATATACGGGGGCAAGAGGTGAATTATAGTGAGCAACTATGGCTACTTCCACTCCTTCATCAATCATATCATTGATCAATTCAGTTCTGCCTTTCATCATTTCCTGAAGTTTATCAGCTTTGGAAATTATAACAGCGTTATCAACTGTCTTTTCTCCGAAAACAAAACTTTTTGCTGTTTCATAGTCCTCAGGCTGAACAAGACCCCAAAGAGGAAGCATATTGCAGAAAACAGGTTTAAGAACTTTATCATAAATATCCAGTTTATAATTGTTAATTATGAAATCTGTTATTATTGTAATACCTTTGAAAGCACCTATTTTATATAGCCCTTCAATCAGGAACTTAACCGCAGGTTGTTCCGAAACGAGAGAAACTAAAAATTTATAGAGGTTTTCTGTTGTTATTTCCAATCTTCCGCATAAAAGATCAGATGCAACCTGAGCACCGCAGAATGTAGATGACATAAATAAGCATCTGTTAACTTTTTCATATCCGTACTCTGTCAGATATGCAACAGTCATAAGTCCGCCCATGCTGCAACAAACCAAATTAACTTTATCATGTCCGGTTTCCTTGATTGCGGTATTAACCAAAGTATTGATTTCATCAGCGATAACAAAAGGATCAAGTCTCCAGTCATAGTTAAGATAATATGTATGTCCGACGGGAAGCTTTTCGATACAGGTTCTTACCATGCCGAATTCTCCCCAGTCACCGTTTAGAAGTTCTTCATAGTTATCGGCACTTTCGGGATATTTTGGCAGTCCGACATTGTAAACCGATTCACCGTTTACATCCATAGACATAAACTTGAATATATCGTATGCGCAATCAAAAACAACATTAAACATATTATCAATGTTCAATGTAAACAAACCGATAAAAACAGCTTTAAATACAGCTTTGATAATTTCTGATACATCAGCGTTAATTGCAGGGACAGAATTATCGGTTCCGTAATCAACTGTAAGACCGCCAAAATCCATACCTCTGATTAAAACAACGGGATAAGTTTCACACTCAGATACATTGTGGTTTATATCTGTTTTCGCAAATACAGGAATAACAGATAACATAATTATTGTAACAGCTAAAAATAAACTTAAAACTTTTTTCATTATTATCATCTCCGTAGTATCAAGCAAGAATCAAAGTTCCGTTTTTTTCTTTAATAGTAAACATAATCGGTCTTTCAAGCGGATTGTCATTAGGTGAATGAAGAATGAGATGTTTTTCATCTTTAAAATCATTAAAAATCATTCCGTGACCCCCGTCTTTATCAAAGAGAGGCTCATCATGAATCCATTTACCATCAATCTCGTCATTATCAGAATGAGCAATTGCCTGAACATATCCGCTCTGTGTAAATGTTGACCAAATCATCAGAAGTTTGCCGCATTTTGTTCGATACATAAAAGGACCATCTGTAACAAAATTTTTCCTGGTTTTATCAGCCCAGTAAGGTTGAGATGCTTTAAACAAAACAAACGGTTCACCTATCGGTTTTGATAAATCTTCAGAAAGTTTCATTGCACATATTTCACCGTCTGTAACCTGAACCCATTCATGGCAAAAAATAATATAAGGTTCCCCTTTTTTGCTCGTGTAAAATGTACCGTCAAGAGCAAGCCATTCCTTAGGAGTGATCGCATCATCGGTAAAAGGCAAAAAAGGCCCCATCGGAGAATCGCTTCTCAAAATTTGAGTTCCTCTGTTTCTGATATCTGATCGAAGAGAAACAAACATATAAAACTTATCTTTATAAATATGTACTTCCGGAGCCCAAACTTCTTTATTCGCCCAAAAATCATCGGTAACCGTAAAACATTCATGAGGCTCGCTCCAATACACGAGGTCGTCACTCACATAAACATCAAGACCTATCGCTGATGTCCAGGCAGTTTCTCCTCTTGTACCGTAAAGATAATATTTACCTTCATAAGGAAGAACAAAGGGATCTCTGATATTAATATCTTTAAAGGTCATATTATTCCTCCTCAAATTCAACATCATAATGTCTGACAAAAATTCCGATAACTTTATTATAATCAAGAACGTGCAATACAGCACCATCCTCGTTAATTCCGAAAGTCATTCCTTCAGCTTCAACATTATCACCGCCTACATCTCTCTGTGCAAAAATCTTAACTTCTCCTGTGTTAATATCAACGCTGAGAATGTTCTTTATATTTTCGTTATTTTCTATATCATTTGAAAGATAAAGAGTTCCGTTATAGAATTCACCGCCTTGAATTCTGTCAATTACACCAAGACCTGTCAAAGGTATTTCTTTAACAAGTTTCATCGAATTGTTAATATCATAAGCATAAATTGTTGTGGCATTGCTCCATTTTGAAGCATATAAATAACCCGTTTCAGCATCAACAGCACACCAAGGAACACCGTCGTCATATATTTCAGCAGGAAGATTATATACTTCACCGGTTGCTTTAAGTGTTTCACAATCAAAAACAACAATACAAGGATAAATATATTCATCGCTGTCTTCAACTGCAGCATATATTTTTCCGTTATAATAGCTTATACCGCCGATATGGTCATCTCCCCTTTTTGAACAATCCTTCGGCAAAGGATTAACTCTGCTTTTAATAATTTCCATATCTTTAAAAGTAAACTTTGCAAGTGCAGTTAAATCAAGAGCAGCAATTGCACCGCTTGTATAATAATACTCACCGTCTGTTGTTATACCTTGCCCCATCAGCAAAGCTTTTTCAAAAACAAAAGTATTTTCAGAAATTAATTCAGCTGTTTCAGTACTGCTTGCAGCAGGGCTTGTAAGAATAGTAATTAATAAAAGAGGTAAAGTAATTAAAGACCATATTTTTCGAATAATAAACATATTATCATCTCTCCTTTTAGAATATATTAACATATTAAAATTTAAATATCAAACTCCAAGCAAACAAATTATATCATATTTTTTTGTTTACTATTTACAAATTTTAAAAAAATATGTTATAATTAAAAAATAAAAAGGAGGTATTTTTTAATGTTTAAAAAATCAATAGCTGTTATTCTTTCTGCAATAATGCTTCTGGGTTGCTTGCCCTTTGCGTTTGCATCGGAAGAAGCATCAAGCGGTTACACAATCACCAATCCCTATCAGAATATTAACTGGGAAACTGTAAATCAATATAAAGCGGCGCTTCATACGCATACAAACGCAAGCGACGGCGACGATACACTTGTTGCATCTGTTGAACGTCATTACGAAACAGGTTTTGATATTCTTGCTATTACCGACCATGGTATTAGTGACAAAAGCTGGACTGACAGCGAAAAAAATTCAAAGCTTGTAACAAACTTTATGTCACTTATCGGAAAAACAGACGGAAATCTTGTTATGCTTGAAGAAAAAGGCACTCTTCCCAAAGGCACAGCTTATGAAATGAAAAATATTAACGGCGACGATTATTTTGTTGCGGCTGACGGTCATAAAATTCTTCGTGTTCCTTTTGGTATTGAGAACAACGCACTTTCTGTTAACGCTCATGTTAACAGTTGGTTCGGAGAATTTGAAGATAATATGCCAAGTGGTTATCGTAACGCAATTGTTAATGTTGACAATGCAGGCGGTCTTTCAGTAATTAATCATCCCGGTGAATATACTCAGGCACGCTATGAGCTTTATCAGGAAGATGCATATGACATGAATAATCCTTCCTATAACTACTATATTAATAAGTTCTACGGTTATATTGATAAATATGATTCTTGCATTGGTATTGATATTAACAGCAAGGGTGACGGCAGAACAAGATATGACAGAAAGCTTTGGGATATAATGCTTTCAATGGCTGCCGAAAAAGGAAAAACCGTTACTGCAATTGCAACAAGCGATGCACATCAGCTTGACAAAATCGATACAGGCAGCGTTCTTATTCTTGCAAATGAAAACACAAGTGCAAGCATAAAAAATGCACTCCTTAACGGCGAGCTCCTTCCTCAGAGCACATGTATTCATAACCGTGATGAACTTGCTCAGATAGCTGACGGACTTAGGACACATTACGGAGAAAACGAACTTTATAATACATTTGCAAACCTCGTTGTTGAATATGATAAAGAGAGAGAAGATAAAGATAAATCAGGCGATGATGGTCAGGTAGGCGTGCGTTATACCTCTCTTAATGATGAAGGATATCTTGCAACAGCAACAAGACCTTCCGTCAAATCAATAACCGTTAATGATGCTAACGATACTATAACCATCGATTCCGAAAACGCACTTCTTATCCGTTGGATTTCTGACGGCAAACTTATCGCTACAACTAAAGCAGACGACCTTGCGTTTGATCTCAATGACTATGAAGATGTTATCAAGGGTTATGTCAGGGCGGAAATATTTGGCGAAGGCGGTATAGTATACACGGAAGGTTTCACACTTAACGCTGACAAAGCAACAGTTAACGGAAATGATTTTATTCTTGATTTAGGTTTTATGGATTTTATATTTGCTCTTGTTGACAGATATGCAAGCCTTATTGGAAGAATAATCGGCAACATTTAATTTTTTATAATAATTACCCCCGATATTCAATTAAGAATATCGGGGGTAATTATTTATACTGTTTTGATATCAATTCCGAGAATAACAACATCTTCAGCAGGTTTATCCGCATAACCTGTTTTGACCGTTGCAATTGCATCAACAACATCCATGCCTTCAATAACCTGACCGAAAACAGTATGCTTGAAATCAAGCCAGGGAGTTCCGCCGAATGATTTATAATCTTCAACACATTCTGTGGGAAAGCCTCTGTCCGACAGCTGTTCCATCTGTGAAAGAAGACCGGGGTCAACATCTTTAGCCTGAACAATGAAGAACTGGCTGCCGTTCGTGCAGGGACCGGCGTTAGCCATTGAAAGTGCGCCTCTTATATTATGAAAATCAACGTTGAACTCATCCTCGAAGTTTCTGCCCCATATACTCTCTCCGCCTCTGCCGGTTCCCGTCGGATCACCGCCTTGAATCATAAAATCGGGAATTACTCTATGAAAGATAATTCCGGTGTAATAACCGTTCTTTGCATGGGTGGTAAAGTTTTCAACAGCCTTGGGTGCGGCTTCGGGGAATAGAAGAATTTTCATATCCCCCATTGTTGTTTTCATAATAGCGATTGTATCACCGCACTGAATTTCTCTTATCTGCTTGCTCATTTAAATTAATTCCTTTCTTTGCCGAATGTTTTCTTTTCGGGTTCATATTTATCAGAAAGCTTCATAAAATCAACCTTAGCCATTTTGGTTCTCGGGAATGATTCGTGAATTTCAATTTTTCTCGGACAAGAAAACTTTGCGAGGTTCTTTTTGCAGAAAGTATGAATTTTATCAACAGCATCATCATGATTCATAGGTTCTTTTAAAGTCACACAAAGTTTAACGCAAGGTTTATTTTTCTGATATCCCTGAACCGCACAAGCCTCACTGACAAACGGAAGTTGAAGAACGGCATTTTCGATATCAACAGGATAAACATTATATCCGGATATTATAATCATTCGTTTTTTTCTTCCTGTAAAATAAAGAAAACCATCAGAATCAAGATGACCGAGGTCTCCGGTAAGAATCCATCTTTCTCCTTTTGAATTAACGTAAACTCCGTCGTTTCTGACAGAATTGTCGCCGTTATAATAGCCAATCATTGCAGTATCGCCCTTTATAACAATCTCACCTGTATGTCCTGCGGGAAGTTTATTCTTCATTTCATCCCAAATTTCAACTGTTATATCGCGAAGCGGTTTGCCGATTGACTCTTCTCTGCATGCGTCGTATCTGTTCACAGTGCAAACCGATGATACTTCGGTTAAACCGTAACCTCTGAACAACTTGCCTTTGCCGCCGTTTTTGGCAACAGTCTTATTAAAATCTCTCACCAGTCTTTCGGGGAGAACATCTCCTCCACAGAAAACAAGTCTCAGATTCTTAAGATGAGGACCGTCAAAGTGCTTTTCTTCAAGCATCTTTTTAAACATATTAGGAACACCAAGAACAAATGTTACATTGTGTTTTCTCATATGCTTATTCGCCGCTTCCGCATTGAATTGAATCATAGGAATGGAAGTGAATCCATGTGTAATCGGGAAATGCATTGCAACAGCAAGACCAAAGGCATGGAATGAAGGCAAAACAAGCAAAGAGTATTCACTTCCGGGCTTGTGAGGACAGTCAAGATCCTCAAGCTTAATTGCAATGTTATTAATATTATTACTTGAAAGCATAATGGTTTTGCTTTTTCCCGTGGTTCCTCCGCCATGAAGATAAACGGCAATTTTGCTGCCGTCATGACAGTCCGTGCTTTTCAATTTTGAACCCGAGGAAACGACTTTTGAATATTTGACAGAATTAGTAAATGTATCAATACCCTTACATTTTATCTTTTCGAAAACTTTTAATGCGGGAACAGCAGGAGCTATAAGATAATCTGAATTTGAACATACAATAACAGGTATATTGCATTTATTTAACGCTTGAACATACTTAGGAGCAAGAACATCTAGAATAAAAACTGCTCTAGAATTTGTAAAGCCGATTATTTCAGCAAGAGCATCGGGAGAAGTAAGCGGATGAACAATATTTGCAATAACACCGATTTTATTTAATGCGTAAAATGTTGTAAATGCATGAACGACATTAGGCAGAAATATAGTTACGACATCTCCGCTTTTAATTCCGATTGAGTTTATATAAGCCGCAATGCAATCACAGTCACGGATTATTTTTGAAAGCTTTGTTTTTGTGCCGAACGCAAGAACAGCATCATAATCGCCAGTTTTATTTGCGCAAACCTTGAGATAATCATAGCATGTTAAATTCATAATTATTACCAATCCATTTATAAAACTTAAAAACAGCCTGAATCTCGACTATATTTTTTATATTATCAACACAAGTCTGATTTGTCAATTTATAGACTGTTATATTAATAAAACATTAATATTTCAATGAATATTATTTGTTAATACTATTTTACAGTCATCAGTAAAAGTTGCAATCAATCCGTTATTATCATACGTTGCATAAACAGGAAGTTTGGCATGCATTATGAGATTCCATTTTACATTCGGATAAATCTTTCCGAGATGATTGGTTACAATTGCAATTTCAGGCTTTAGAAAATCTAGAAAATCTCTTGAAGAAGAACCGAAATATCCGTGATGACCAATTTTAAGTAAATCAACATCTCCGATTTTTTCACCAAGCAAAGGCTCAAGACCGCACGATTTTGTTATATCTGCAGCAAGGAAAGCTGACTTGTTTCCTTTAATTACCTTTATACCGATACTTGATGCATTTTCACCTTCCCCTTTTAATTCGGAAGGTGTTACCGTGTTATAAAATTCAAGTATAAAATCACCGAATATTATTTTATCAGGAAGTTCATTTATGACCTCAATATTTCTACCTTTCAAATCATTGATTATCTGATTATAAACTTCGCCGATTTTCCATTTTTCAACTTCATAATCTTTGGCTATATCCGCTTTAAACTCTTTGAAATATGCTTTTCCGATTTTAATTTCATTATCAATTATAACGGCATGATAACACCCTATATGATCATAATGGCAATGAGTACCGAGTATAAATTCCAAAAATATTTCGTCTTTATCGTTTTTACATATCTTTTTAATATATTCAATTACTTCTGTTTCATATCCTTTGTATTCGGTTTTTCTTCTGGGATTATTGTTGCCCTCCCCCGCATCAATCATTGCAAACATACCGTTACTTTCGATGATTATGGCATCAGAGTTTGCTGTGTTAAGAAAATGAATTCTGTCATCACCGTGTTTATAATTGAAAGGCTCATTAACGGGGTAATATTTTCTTGCATATTTATTTCCGATTGCAACAGTTGATATATCAAGAATAAATATAACCGCCATAAGCGGAACTATAATCCATGTTGCAATTTTCTTTATCCTATTACTGTTCATAAATCTCTCCGAAAATTTTATCCCAATTATATTAACACATTATATTTTATTTTACCATACTAAAATAAAAAGTTTTTAAAATCTCTTGTATACTTTTAAAAATTAATGTAAAATATCATCATATGTCTGTTGAATGGAGTTTAAATTAATGAATCAACAATTAACAAATTTTATTAAAGAAACATCATACTGCCTGACGAATTATTTTCCGTTAGCATTTTGCATGGCGATATGTTTCGGTTTTGATATTATAATAGGAATTTTATTTTCATGTCTTGCAATGCTTTTTTCACCAAAGCTTGAAAAAAAAGAGTTAATGCCTGTAATTGTTTCATTTTTAATCCTTGGAAGTCATCCCGAAAAATCATTTATTTCAATTCTTGTTTGTTTTATATTTCTAATTATTTTTTCGTTTTTTTATGAGAAAATAATTAATATTATCGTTAATCCCGTTTCTTCCGGAATAATGCTTTCAGGTGCATTAACAACAACTGTTCTTTTTACAACCGATTATTTCGGAATAGGTGCAACGGGACAAAACGTTTCTGAAATGATTAAATCATATATTTCACTTGGTTTTCACCCAAACTGGCGAGGTGTTCTTTACGGAACAATCGTACTTGTAATTATAATTACATTTCCCAGGAAATTTAAAAAGCTCTGTAAAACCGTATCTGCATCTTTTATCGCACTTGTTTTTACACTTATATTAAATCTTTTCCTGAACCCTTCCGATATGATTTCGGCAATAAATGAGATTCCGCAAAGCAATTCATCTGAAGTTGTCGAATACTTTATTTCAAGATTTAATTTTGATTTTGAATGTATATTAATCGGATTTGCACTATTTATAATTTATATCAATTCAACAATTAATGATATCAACACAAAACAAAAAGATATTATTACATGTGGACTGGTCAATGTTGTAAGTTCAGGATTAATCGGTTTGCCTCTCCCGTACGGAATAAACAAATCCAAAATCAATCTGATTTCACGATTGATTTCAATCGTTTTAATTCTTGTATTATTTTTTGTTTTTAAAGACTTTTTTTACAGGATTCCGATTCATTCATGTGCTGTTGTAATTATTGTAACAGCATGGGAAAGTATTAATTGGCGCGAAATAAAAAAGAATTTTAGCGGTATAATACCTTTCATCTTCTTTATTCTTACAATATTATTAAGTTTATATAAAGATATGGTTTACGGTGTTATCTTTTCAGTGATACTTTTCATGCCCTTAATTGTTAAAAGAAAAATAAAATATTAATAGTAAAGCCTGTGTGAAAAACGCAGGCTTTATCTTATAATTGCTGAAGTAATTATATAGCTTAACAATCCGCATACAGGAAATGTTAAAAACCATGTTAAAAAAAGTTTTATAATTGTTTTTTTATTTATTTTGCCATTAAAACTTCCCGCTCCTAAAATTGATGCAGTTTTAATATGTGTAGTGCTTGTTGGAACGCCGTATAGTGTTGAAAGTAAAAGACAAAGAAATCCTGATGCATCTGCCGATAAACCGCTTATACTATCAAGCTTAACCATATTATTTCCAACAGTATTTATAATTCTGTCTCCTCCCGTTATAACACCAAAAGAAATTATTAAAGAACAAATAATAATTATCAGAAAATAATAATTACAAGCTGATTTTTTTGTTGAAGTGATTGAAATAACAGAAATAATTATTCCGACAAACTTTTGAGAATCCTGTGCACCGTGCATAAAGGAAGTCAATACACTTATAATTATCTGATAATTCTTAAATTTATTAACATCATATTTTTTTATAAATCTTTTCATTAAACAAGATAATACATATCCTGAAACAAATCCAAGAATTACAGATAAAATCAATCCGATCATTGTTTCAATCCATTCATTTATATTTAAACTTTCAAAACCACCGTTAACAGCAACAGACGACCCGAAAATCCCGGCTAAAATTGAATGGCTTTCACTTGTCGGTATTCCGAAATACCAAGCGGAAACAGCCCATAAAACAACAGTCAGCATTGCAGAAAATATAGACACTGCAAACACTTTTTCATCACATTGTAATACCGTCAATTTTATTATTTTTTCGTATACCTTTCCGCTTAACATTCCAACAGTTACAGAACCGACAAAATCAGAAATTGCTGCAATTCGTAAAGCTGTTTTTATCGGTAAAACACCTGTTGAAACACAAGCCGCAACAGAATTCGGTGCATCTGTCCAACCGTTTACAAATGCTACAGAAAGGATCATAAAAACAGACAAATAAATTAAAATATTATCACCTCATAAAAGAAAAAACACTTTCCGAAGAAAGTGTTTTTTATCATTTTATTTGAATAAATTTCCGCCTCTTGAATCAATACCGACTATAACCGGAAAATTTTCAAGAATAAGCTCTTTAACGCTTTCACAGCCTAAATCCTTAAATGCTATTTCTTTGCAAGATTTTATATGTTTAGCACAAATCGCTCCTGTTCCGCCAATGGCGCAAAAATAAACAGCATTGTTTCTGACGATTGCATCACAAACAGAATCGTTCCTTTCGCCTTTTCCTATCATTGCTGCCAATCCAAGGTCAAGAAGTCTTGGAGAATAAACGTCCATTCTGCCCGAAGTCGTCGGACCGCAACTTCCGATAACCATTCCGTCAGGGGTAGGTGTGGGTCCTGCAAAATATATGCATGAACCATCAAGTTCAAATGGCAATTCCTCACCTTTATCAAGTTTCTCAAATATCCTCTTATGTGCCGCATCTCTCGATGTGTAAACAGTTCCGCTGAGATTTACTCTGTCACCGGCTTTTAAAACAGAAGAATAATTATTGATTTCATTAATATTTATGTTATACTCATCCATATTATTCTTCCTTGTCAGTTTCAAAGTTTAAATTATCAGAAATATTAGAAAGAACATTCAAAAGATTTTCAATACTTGATTTCAAAGCATTTGATGAACTTTCAAAATTATTACAGGCTGTTTTAATACGTTCGTTGGCATCATATATATCTGTTTTAGCCGTTAAGACAGCTTCATTTGCTTTTGAAACAAAGGAAGAAGAATTTGAATTTACATAATAACAGTTTGTGAGCTGTGTGAATTTTTTTTCAATTGCAATAATTTTTTCTTCAAAAATCTTTTGCTTTTCTTCATACTCAGTAATTGTTTTTTGAGCATTATCAAGTTCATTGATTAAATCAATGTTTTTTTCTGTAAGAGCTTCATTTTCAGCTTTCAAAGCATCATATTTTGCGGTTATAACCGCAATTTCAGCAGATACTCCTTCGTTTTTCAATTTAAGAGATTCAACCTCTTCGCTGAAATCAGATTTATTTGAAACTTCTTTTTTTAATTCAATAATTTCAGACTGAAGCTGTTCGACATAATTGAGCACACCTTCTTTTTTGAAGCCGCCCAACATAGATTTCTTGAGAATCTGTTCAGAACCCATATCTTTCTTCCTTTCAAAATTAATTAAATAATATAATTTCATTAATATCTTCTGTAATTTCAGATATATTTCCATCTGAATATACATAAAGCTTTCTCTTGTTTTCAGAATTAACAATAAACGCTATTTTTCCCACATCATCAAAAACAAAACTGTCAACAAGAACGCTTGATGAAAGCAGTTTCTCTTCTGAATCAGAGATAATATAATAATCAGCAAGAGATACTCCGGAATCATTATTATAATTTTTAAGTGCAATAACCGTATCGTCTATTACCTTCATTGCGTTTGCGGCATTAGAAAGTTTAGCGTTCTCATCGCCTGAAAATTTATAAATATCGCCTGTGTTTTTCCCTATATCTGATTTCAGATATATAATTGAATTATTCATAATAAAATAGCTTGAAATTCCATTATTAACATTAATTTTTGGCGATAGTTTCAAATCAGAACCAATTGCACTGCTGTAAAGCCTTAATCTTTCTCCTGCAGTATCGCGGACAATTGCATATAATCTGTTTCCGTCATCAGAGAACGAGAATGATGTTTTAATTTTATCATAACCGTTAAGCGCACAGGAAACATTACCGTTTTCATCATTATATCCGGAAATCTTTATTCCGCTTGATTTAACGCTACTGTCAACAATAGATTTAGCATAATCAATCACCTCAGCGATTGAGCTTCTTTGGGCTATATCGACAAGAGTTGACATATCGGTTGAACTTTTAACAATTTCTGAATTTTCATATATAATAAGAGGATTACCGAATGATGAAACGGTATAAACATTTTGTGGATTAATATTTTCAGTAATCTTATGATTTCCGTCTGAATTATAGGCAAAAACAGTAAAAACAGGAGCAGAAAAATCTCCTTTTTCAACAGATTCATTTAAAGCTTCTCTTATCTCATCACGAACCAATTTATCCTGATATTCACGAAGCTTTTCGTTATATTCAACCGAAATACCCAAAATTGAAAGAAAACTGTCTCTTTTAGGTCTCGTTATTGATTTATCTGTTTCAGCATATGAGTCAGCAATTACATAACTCCAAGAAATGTTTTCGTTTGCAGATGTGAAATAATACAAATTTCCATCAGGTAAATATTCATCATACATAACACTGTATGTGTTATCACACAAAAGTTCAGGTGAGCCTTCAGCCTTAACACAATAAAGCTCGGTCATACCATTATAAATTTTTGAAAAGACTTCATAAAAAATATGAGGGGTCTCTGAATCATTATATAAATGAATTTCAGAAATACTTCTGTCAACTTCAATAGGATTATCGCCTGAATATTTATAAAGAACCCGCTCATTTCCGTGTTTCTTAACAAAAAAAACAGTATCGGAATTTTCAATCGGATAAATATTTTCAACATTGGATGCAAATGCTTCAATAACTGAGTCTGTGAAATCACAGCAATATGCCTCATTTGCACCGGCTTTTAAATTGTTTTTTAAATAATATATTTTACCGGAATTTAATATATAATCCTTGTTAATGCCATAGTCAATAATCTTTGGTTTAGTAAGTTCGCTTCTGTCTTTTTCAATATAATACAAATCAAATAAACCATCAGAATAAGATGAAGAAACAATATAAAAAACTCTGTTGTTTTTTAAATCACATTTAAAATCAATTGCAGATGAATCAGAAATAACTGTTTCGAGATTACCTATTCTGATCACCTGACCAAGGTCATTCTTGTAAACTATAATATTATTTTTTGTAGAACCGTTCGAACCTAAAACCGAAACCAAAATAATTACAAAAGCAGAAATTGCTGCGGCAAAAACAGATACAGCAACAAAAAATTTTATTCTCTTCTCTTTTACCTTATCATACAACTCTTCCAAAAACTACACCTCTTAAACAGGCGGTTGCTCCGAAAGAAGCAGCCGCCTGAAAGTGATTTTATTTCAAAGAAACAGCCTTTTTAGCCTTTTCAACGATATTTTGTGCATCAAGACCGTAAATATGAAGAAGTACTACAGCAGGACCGGATTTTCCGAAAACATCATTAACACCGAGCTTAACAACGGGTACTGATTTACCGTTCTCACAGACCGCTTCGGCAACGGCACTTCCGAGACCGCCGATAATACTATGCTCTTCAGCAGTAACAATCGCACCTGTCTTCGCAGCAGAATCAAGAATTGTTTCTGTATCAAGAGGCTTGATTGTGTGAACGTTAATTACCTCAGCACTGATGCCTTCCAGTGCAAGAATTTTCTTAGCTTCAATAGCCTCATTAACCATAAGACCGGTTGCACAGATAGTTACATCTGTTCCTTCATTAAGAACAACAGCCTTACCCCATTCAAATTTGTAATCTTCATCAAAAATTCTGGGAACGGCAAGACGACCAAATCTCATGTATACAGGTCCTTCATATTCTGCTGCTGCAAAAACAGCGGCACGAGCTTCTATATCATCAGCAGGGTTAATGATTGTCATTCCGGGAACAGCTCTCATAAGAGCAATATCCTCGCAGCATTGATGGCTTGCACCGTCTTCACCAACAGAAATGCCGGCATGAGTTGCACCGATTTTAACATTAAGATTGGGATATGCAATAGAGTTTCTTACCTGCTCATATGCTCTGCCTGCAGCAAACATAGCAAATGTGCTTGCAAAAACAGTATAACCGGTTGTTGCAAGACCGGCAGCAACACCCATCATATTTCCTTCTGCAATACCGCAATCGAAAAACTTTTCAGGATATGCTTTTTTGAACATTCCGGTTTTAGTAGCAGCGGCAAGGTCTGCATCGAGAACAACAACCTTATCATTTATTCCGCCAAGCTCAACAAGAGCTTTTCCGTATGCATCACGGGTTGCAGTTTTAATTACATCAGCCATTATAATTCACCGCTCCTTTCTTATGCTTCAAGCTCAGCAAGAGCTTGTGTAAGTTCATTCATAGCTTGTTCATACTGTTCAGCATTTGGTGCTGTACCATGCCATGAAACCTGATCTTCCATAAACGAAACACCTTTGCCTTTAACGCTGTTTGCAATTATCGCAGAAGGCTTTCCTTTAAATTCAGCTGCAGCTTTAAAAGCGGCATCAATTTCATCAAAACTGTGTGCACAGATTTCAATTACATTCCATCCGAATGACTTGAACTTTTCGGCAATTGGATAAGGAGAGTTAACCTCCGAAATCTTTCCATCAATCTGAAGACCGTTATTGTCAACAACAGCAACAAGGTTGTCAAGTCCTTTTGCAGAAGCAAACATTGCGGCTTCCCAAACCTGACCTTCCTGAATTTCACCGTCACCAAGAATGGTATAAACTCTGAAATTCTTATTATCAAGCTTTGCACCGAGCGCCATACCGCATGCAGTTGAAATACCTTGACCAAGCGAACCGGTACACATATCAACACCAGGAGTATATTTTATACTGGGATGACCCTGAAGCATAGAATCGCTCTTTCTGAGAGTTTTCATCTGTTCTACCGGAAAGAAGCCTCTGAGAGAAAGTACAGAATACAGAGCAGGTGCAGCATGACCCTTTGAAAGAACAAATCTGTCTCTGTCTTCCATTTTAGGATTCTGAGGGTCAATGTTCATGTGATTAAAATATAAATAGGTAACAATATCAACGCATGAAAGAGAGCCGCCGGGATGTCCGGACTTTGCATTGAAAACGCCTTCAATGATGCCCATCCTCGCCTTGCACGCCTTGATTTTCAACTGTTTTCTCATAACTGAATCCATTACAGTCGCCTCCTGACAAATTAATTATATTAGAATTTTTTATTTTCGATATATTCAAGGAAATCAGCTACGGCACCTTTGTTGCAATGACAAGCAACAAATTCCGAAATTTCCTTTAATTCTTTCGGTGCTTGACCGCAGCAAGCAGGAACTCCTACCGTTTTAAGCATATCAAAATCGTTGAAATAGTCACCGATTGCACCTGTGTGAGATTTATCAATTCCGAGAATTTCGGCAAGTTTCAATAATGCAGTGCCTTTATGAGTGTTTCGGGCAAGAATTTCAAAGCTCGCAACAGAAGAGGACATTAAGGTTAAATCAGGATCAATCAATGAATCAAAGTGTTTTTTAACCTTTGAAATATGAAAAGGAATACCCGAATAAATAACCTTTCCCCAATTTTCTCTGGGCACATCCTCAATTTTTTTTATATGTTGATGTTTAAGATTGTCTGAAGCAACAAAGAATTTCCCAAACCAGCCGAGACCAGTTATATATATCATATCCTTTGCGACAATAATTACATCAACCGCCGGAAATTTTTTTGCAGCCTCAACTGCAAGGTCCATGCCTTCCTCACTCATTGAACTGAAATATATCATTTCCTGTTTTTGAAAATCATATAATCCTGCGCCATTAATAACAACAGCAGGTGTACCGTCAATCGGAAGACGTTTAAAATGCTTTTCCATCGATTGAGGATTTCTTCCCGATGCAAGAGTAAATCTGCCACCCATGGAAACAAATTTTATAATTGCTTCCTCATTCCTCGCAGGAAGTCTTCTTAATTTATTATTAAGAGTACCGTCAATATCCGATGCAATAAGCCAATCGGAAAGTAAATTATTGTTATTCATTATTTGTTAATTCTCCTGAGAAAATCTGTAAAGTAATCAGGAAGAGGTGCTTCAAATTTCAAATGTTCACCGGTTGATGGATGATCAAATCCGATTATTCCGGCATGAAGACATTGTCCGTTTAAATATGAAACACCGTTTTTAGGTCCGTATACCATATCACCGGCAACGGGATGACCGAGATACGACATATGAACTCTGATTTGATGCGTCCTGCCCGTTTCAAGCTTTAATGCAACATAAGAATAATCCTTGTACTCTTCAACAACATTATAATGTGTAACTGCATTTTTTGAGTTTTGGTTAATAACACACATTTTCTTTCTGTCATTGGGACTTCTTCCTATTGGTGCATCAATTGTTCCTTTTTTTTCTTTTAGATGGCCGTGAATAACAGCACGGTACTCTCTGTCAAGTGAATGAGAACTTATTTGAGATGAAAGCGAAACATGTGCCGTGTCATTTTTAGCAACAAGAAGCAATCCGCTTGTATCTTTATCAATACGGTGAACAATACCGGGACGAATAACTCCGTTTATACTTGACAAATTATCCTTACAATGCCATAGCAAAGCATTAACAAGAGTTGAATCATAATTGCCGGGTGCAGGATGGACAACCATTCCCTTAGGCTTATTCACAACCAAAAGGTCTTTGTCTTCATAAACAATATCAAGCGGTATGTTTTGCGGAACAAGAGAAAGCTCTCTGGGTTCGGGAACGGAAAAGGATATAATATCACCGTTTTTAGGTTTGAAGCTCTTTGAAACAGTTTTTCCGTTACCTGAAACAAGACCTTCAGAAAATAAATTTTGAACAAAAGAACGGGAATAATCACTCAACACATACGAAAGAATTTTGTCAACTCTTTCCCCGGCCGAATCAGAATCAATTTCAATTAAAATCGGTTCATTGTATTCTATTGTATTAATTTTATCAATCATTTTTTGATATTCTTCCGTTCATTTATCAATTCATAAATTTCATATCCGATTAACATAAAAGCGCCAACAGTAATACAGCAATCCGCAAAATTAAAAACAGCAAAGTCAATAAACAACGGTTCAATAAAATCTATTACAAATCCGTACATGACTCTGTCAATAACATTGCCGATTCCTCCTGCGGTAACAAGAAGCAGACAAATGTTGATAAATAAAGGCTTTATTTTTTTGCTCATCAGCAATATAAGACAAAATACAATTATAATTAAAGTTACAACGGTAAGAATTTTAGTATTGTTCGAAAAAGAACTGAATGCAGCTCCGGTGTTTTCAACATATCTGAATTGAAATAATCCGAAAAGGAACTCTTCAGGACCGTCAACCTTAACTGTAGAAACTGCAATTTGTTTTGTTAGGCGGTCAATTAATGTTAATACAATAATCACAGCCAATGAAATTGCCTGAAACATAAAAACCTCACAAATTAATCGTCAAACATTGAATCAAAAAGGGAAGTAATATCATCTTCTTCATCATCAATGATATCCGAATTAATATCTTCAATAGAATCAAGATCAATCTTGAAACCTTCAAATTCATCATCATCGTCTTTTTCTTCTTCAATCTCATCTGTTACTTCAGGAAGAAGATTATCAATATCCGATGATATTGATTCGGGAATATTTTCGAATTTAAGATCATCTATAAAGCTGAAAAGATCATCTTCTTCATTGGATTCTTGTTCCTCTGTAATGCTTTCGGGAACAAATGAAACAGGTTCTTCATCGTCTTCATCAGGAAGAATTATTTCATTTTCAGAATCATCCTCGTCATCTTCAATCTCAAACAAATCATTTTCTGTTTCGTTAACAATTTCTTCTTCAATATCAGCTTCAAGGATTTCATCAACTTCAATTTCATTAATTACTTCTTCAGCTTCGTCAATTATCTCTTCAACTGTTTCGTCATCTTCAACGGGAACCTGCTCTGCAACTGCGGAAACAGCATTTACAGCAGCGATAAATTCGGGAATTCCGTCAAGAAGACTAAGCTGACCCTTACAGAGTTCCTGAATAGTCTCTTTAAATTTAAGAGTTTCATTCTTAACTCTTGCAAGTTCTGAAGAATAAAATTCAAAAGATTCTTTGCTTGAGCCGATAATCGCCTGTCCTTCAGCTTCAGCCTGAGCAATAATCTCTTCAGCCTTTTGCTGCGCAGATTTGATGGTTGTTTCAGTTTCAAGCTGAGCTCTTTCGGTTAATGAAGAAACAGCTGTTCTTGCATTGTCAACAATTTCTTTAGCCTTTTCTCTGGCTTCTTCAATTGATTGATTTGCCTGTCTGGTTGCACCGTCAAGAATAATCTTTGATCTTGTTTCTGCATCTGTAAGAATATTATCAGCCTTAGTATTGGCATTTTTATTAATTGTATCGGCCATTTTGTGAGCATCGAGAAGTGCAAGCTTAATAGCCTCTTCATCATTTCTGTAGCTTTCAATTTTATCAGCAAGAATACTGATTTTTTTAATCAATTCCTTATTTTGATTGAGGGATTCATCATATGATTCAGCGACAGCTTTAAGAAAAGCGTCAACTTCCTCTGCGTTATAAGTGCCCTTGCTTACGGGAGTAAATTTTGCATTCAAAATCTGTTCTGTTCTGAGCATTTTTCACACCTATCCTCTCAAAAATTACTGATAAATTTCAGCTTCGGCACCCAGTTCATCAAGAAGCTCGCCCGATACGGGAACATTATAGGGAGTAATTATGTATGCTCTTCCGGCAACCTTTTTGAAATCACCGTGATTAGCATAAGCAACACCGTAAAGGAAATCGATAATTCTCTGTGAAACGTCATTGGGGCATGTTTCAAGATTAAGAATTACAATTCTTTTATCATTAAGAACATCAGCAACTTCGCCTACTTCTTCAAATCTGTCAATCTTTCTGAATACAACATGAGGCTTGGGCTGAGATGCTGTTTTGGATGAATTAATATTTACAACGTTGTTTGAACCTGAAGCTGTTTTTTCGCTTTTGATTTTTGATGTCTGAAACTTCGATTCGGGAGCAGATGCCTTGGCGGGTTCAAAATCGAAATCATCCGCATAATCCGATTCCGCACTGTCAATATAATCATCATCCGTAACATTAATAAACTGCTTAAGCTTTTCTTTTAAATTCATAAGAATTCCTCCTTAATTATCTGTAATTTCTTGAGCCGAAAATTGATGAACCGATTCTGACAAGATTTGCACCTTCCATAATCGCTTCCTTATAATCTCCCGACATACCCATCGAAAGAACATTCATATGTATATTATCTCTTTTTTTATCGCGAATGTCAATAAAGAGACGATGCATATTTGAAAAAACAGCCCGAATTTCGGTTTCTTTTTCACAAATAGGTGCAACACACATCAAGCCGTCAATTAAAATCCCTTCAATCTCAGATATTTCACACGCTTTTTCAAAAACCTCATCATATCCGAAACCGAATTTGCTGTCTTCATTTCCAACATTAACTTCAAGCAATATTTTGGTTATGAAGCCTATTGCCGAAGAACGTTTGCCGATTTCATTCGCAATTGCTACAGAATCAACAGATTGAACTGTTTCAACCTTACCGACGATTTTTTTTACTTTATTTGACTGCAAGTGACCAATCAGATGTGCTTTGCAATTATTCAAATGAAGTTCCGGTTCTTTTAAAAGAAATTCCTGAACTTTGTTTTCACCAATAAGACTTATACCGTTTTTTATGGCATGATTTATAAACTTTGCATCAACCGTTTTAGTAACAGCCATAAGGTTAATATCATTAGGACTTCTTCCGGATTTTATTGCAGTCTCAAATATATCGGAACGAATATATTTCAAATTCTCTTCAATTGATGAAAAACGTTCATCATCCGATAACCATTCCATCCTTCAATTCCTTTCCCGAGATAATAACCTCGTCATACTGTTTAAGATGTGTATATGGCAGCTTAATATCGCTGTTTTCACCCGGTTTAACAGCAACAACAAACGAATCCTCAGAGTAGACTATATTTAAGCTTCGGAAATTTACGATATTTCCTCTGCGAACATACACACCTGTGTTTCCGTTTTCGTCAAGTCTGACAGCATCTCTGTTAACCTTCAGACCGGTATAATTATTGATAACAATTTTTCCGTTTATTTTTCTCAATGAAATCAATTCTTCATTCATCAATGTACATCTGAAAACAATCAAAGATTCTTTATCATTTACTTTTTTTACGGAATGGAGATAAGTTGAAACCGCATCATCATTTGAATCTCCAAAAATAAGACTTATGGGTTTATCTTTTACAAAAGAAGATGCGTGAACAGACTCGATTACAGCTGCAATATACCAGTTATATCCATCAATAATTTTACCGATTGAACCGTTAGCAGGATCATTTTTTTCACTTTCAAACGCTTCATTTAACTGTTCAGCAGTAAGTTCATTAATGTTATCAACGGAAATAATATTTTCAAAACCGTCTTCTTTATTAACATAATATCCCGATGCTTCAGCAGTAATTATCTGTGAAGGAAAACTATTTGATGATAAAGCAGAGATTTCATTCTGAATCAGAGCGATTTTATCAGCACAGTCAACGTCTTTATCAAGTGAAATCTGTTTCCTCGAAAGCTTTTCGCTGAGGGAAAGTTTTATATCTTCCAATCCGCTGAAATCATTATTATAGCTGCAATCAAGAATTCCCTTGTATTCAGAATTGACTTCATCGGTCAGCTTTTCAAGGTCAATATTCGCCATTTTAAGCTGACCGTCAATTTTTTGATATAAGGAAAGTTTTTTTTCAAGTGCCTGAAGTTCAACATAGTTTTCCGCCGCTTCTTCACTCGAGAAAACAGCCGCGATTGTACTGCCTTTGCTGACACGTTCGGCATTATTCGCCAACGGAACCGTAACACCTGATGTGGGAACTGTTAAAACAGTTTCTTCACGAATAACATACATCCTTGCATCTATTGTATCAAGAACGGTTTGTTCATAAACAGTCTGCGTAGAAAAAGTTTTAGCAGAAAGACTGTAAATTTCCGAGGCAAAGAAAACAATAATTATTGCAGCCGCAAGAACAGAAAGAACCTTAAGCAATCTGTCTTTACTTTTCAATTTTCGCTCTCCTTTCCGTTATTTCAAGTACAGCTTTGAAGAGTTCATTGCCGCTTGAATAATCATCAATATATAAATAATTCATTCTTGAATCACGTCTGAACCATGTTAACTGACGCTTGGCGTATCTCCTTGTCTGCATTTTAAGATTTTCAATACATTCATCAAGCGATTTTTCATTTTTAAAAAACGGATCCAGCTCCTTATATCCGATTGCCTGAGCAGCAGTCCTTCCTATATTTGATTCAAAAAAAGTTCTCGCTTCTTCAAGCAATCCGGATTCAAGCATTATATCAACCCGACGGTTAATTCTTTCATAAAGAAACTGTCTGTCTCTCGCATCAAGACAAATCGCAGTTACCTCAAACGGAGACGGATTATTACGAGATTCTTCATTCTGCATTGACTTTGTTTTGCCCGTTGAATGATAAATCTCAAGAGCACGGATTATTCTTCCGAGATTATTTACATGAAGCTCTTTTGCCGACTCCGGGTCAAATTCAAAAAGCATGTTGAGAAGATGCTGTGCGCCCTTTTCGTCTGCCTGCTTCTTGAGAAATTCACGGTATTCCAAATCGGTTTCATCAGGAAGAAACTCAATGTTATCCACAAGCGAACTGTAATATAATCCCGTACCGCCGACAAGAACTGCTTTTTTATTTCTTTGACTAATATCAAAGATAACATCTCTCGCCATATCGCAATATTTAGCAACACTGAAAGATTCATCAGGAGATAAAAAACCAATCATATGATGTGTTATCCCCTGCATTTCATCGACCGTGGGTTTTGCGGTCGCTATATCCATGCCTTTATAAATCTGCATTGAATCGCACGATACAGCTTCTGCACCGTAATACTTGCAGATTTCAACGGCGAGCGAAGTTTTTCCCGATGCGGTGGGACCGACAACGGCAATAAGAGGTATTTTAGATTCTGCCAAAATTCTTCTCCAACTCTCTTTTTGTCATCTCAATAAGCACGGGTCTTCCGTGCGGACAATATCTGATATCGGGCATTGAAAGAAGCTGTTTTGCAAAACGCTCCATTTCAAGTCTTGATGTGAAGTTGCCTGCTTTTATTGCGCTTCTGCAAGCAACAGAATGGAAAATCCAGTCTAATTTTTCAAAAGAAACATCCTGTTTCTTTTCAACAAATCTGCCTGCAATTTCAGTAACAACATCTTCAATATCATCAGCAGAAAGCTCCATCGGGCACTCCCTGACAATGATACATCCGTTACCGAAATCCTCCGCTTCAAACCCTGCTTTGTTAACTACATCAATGTTTTCAAGAAAAGCCGAATATTCATCCTTCGAAAGTGTCACGGTGACAGGCAATAAAAGCAGCTGCGGTGAACGTTCTCCGTTTTCTTTTTTAAGCTTTTCATAAATAATTCTTTCATGTGCTGCATGCTTATCAATAATTATCATTTTACTGCGGTATTCACACAAAATATAAGTTTTGAAAGCCTCACCAATCAGAGTGAAATCTTCTTCCGAAAACTCGGATTTCGGAAGCACAGTTTCTTCCGAATAAGAAATGATAGGTGTATCATTTTTATAGACTATATTTTCTTCTTTATGGAGCGAATTATTAAGCAAAACATCTTCAACAATTTCTTCCGTTTTTAATTCTTCAATCGGTGACGATGCCTTGATTATTTTAGGCGGTTCATCAGAAATTGTTGTTGTTTTTATCGGTTCAATAAAATTAATTTTCAACGGTGCAGGACTTGGTTTTTCTTCTTTATTTACGGGGATATGCTGCCAAAAATCCTGCTTAGGGGCAGACGGAGTAACAATTCTTATCTGTTCAGCAGGCTTTTCGGGTTCTTTGAAAAAATCAACTTTATTAATAACCGCCTTCTTCGGTGTATCTCCCGATGAAAGCGCATTTTTACATGCACAGTAAATTGCATTGAAAACAGGGCGTTCATCCGAAAATCTGACTTCTGTTTTTGCAGGGTGAACATTCACGTCAACAAGTGAAGGATTAATTTCAATATTAAGCACACACGACGGAAATTTTCCGACCATAATTGAATTTTTATAGCCTTCACTTAAAGCTGCACTGCCTGTTCCTGTTTTGATTAATCTGTTATTCAAAAAGAAAAACTGCATGTTACGGTTAGGCCTTGCGGCAGAGGGTTTTGAAACATATCCGCTGACCTTTATACCCTTATCCGAAAACTCGGCAGGAATCAAATCCGAAGAAAAATCTTTTCCGAAAATTTCTCTTATACAAGTTAACAAGTCGCCCTTACCGCTTGTAATAAGCACCTGTTTGCCTTCACGGATAAATCTCAATGATACTTCGGGATGAGAAAGAGCAATTCTGTCAATAACACTTGCAACAGCGTTAGCTTCGGTAACATCCTTTTTAAGGAATTTCATTCTTGCAGGAGTTTTAAAAAACAAATTCCTGACCATAATTGTGGTTCCTTCGGGACAGCCGGCATCGTCAAGAAGAATTTCATCGCCGTTTTCTATAACATATCTTGTACCGATTTCTTCATCTTCAGTTTTAGTCATAACCTCAACTCTGGCAACTGCACTGACACTTGCAAGTGCCTCACCTCTGAATCCGAGAGTATAAATAGAATTGAGGTCATCGGCGGTTGAAATCTTGCTTGTTGCGTGGCTTACAAAAGCATTTCTGATATCTTCTCTCGAAATACCGCAGCCGTTATCGGTTATTCTTATGTAAGAAATACCGCCGTTCTTTATTTCAACGGTTATTTTATCAGCACCGGCATCAATTGAATTTTCAAGAAGCTCCTTAACAACCGAAGCCGGACGTTCAACAACCTCTCCTGCGGCTATAAGTTCCGCAAGATGCTTCGGAAGAACATTTATTTTCGGCATAAGGACCCTCCTTTATCAGTTTTTGGCTTGTTTTGTAAGTTCAAAAAGTACACTCATCGCTTCAATGG
Source organism: Acutalibacteraceae bacterium (assembly GCA_045531035.1). Lineage (GTDB taxonomy): Bacteria > Bacillota > Clostridia > Oscillospirales > Acutalibacteraceae > CAG-177. The sequence goes on from JAZSDF010000083.1 coordinate 29,552, forward strand.
GTGTCAAAGTATTTACATCAATATCTTTAAGTTTTTCAACTATATCGTTTGCGTTTGTGCTTCCGAATGAAATCTGCATTTCGTTTTCTTCGGGTTCATAATTATGAACGGGAGCTTTAAGCCCTTCTCCTTCAAGTTCACGAAGAACAACCTTTGCCCTTTCAACAACACTTGAAGGTACACCCGCAAGCTTTGCTACCTCAATACCGTAACTGCCGTCTGCACACCCCGAAATTATACGGCGAAGGAATGTTATATCATCCCCTCTTTTCTTAACGGCAATATTATAATTCTTAACTCCCTGAACAGAGTTTTCAAGTTCGGTAAGTTCATGATAATGAGTTGCAAAAAGAGTTTTTGCGCCGAGTTTTCTTTTATCTGCGGAATACTCAAGAACAGCTCTCGCAATACTCATACCGTCAAAGGTAGAAGTACCTCTTCCGATTTCATCAAAAATAATAAGACTCTTTGAAGTTGCATTTTTAAGAATATCGGCAACCTCGTTCATTTCAACCATAAACGTTGATGAACCCGATGCAAGGTCATCGGATGCACCGATTCTTGTAAAAATTCCGTCAACAACACAAAGTTCAGCCGAAAGAGCGGGAACAAAGCTTCCTGCCTGCGCCATAAGTGAAATTAACGCAACCTGACGCATATATGTCGATTTACCCGCCATATTCGGACCCGTGATGATTGCACAGCGGTTATCACCGCAGTCAAGAACCGTATCATTGGGAACAAACGGGAAATCAATCATTTTTTCAACAACGGGATGTCTTCCGTCTGTGACAACAATTCTGTCGCCGGCGTTCATAACGGGACAGCAGTAGTTATTTTCTGATGCGACTCTTGCATATGAACAAAGAACATCTGTTGAAGCTACAGCAGATGCTGTTTTCTGAATTTCATAAAGATGCTCTGCTGCCTTTTTTCTGACAGAATCAAATATTTCATATTCAAGACGAACAATTCTTTCCTGAGCGCCGAGAACCTTTGATTCGAGTTCTTTTAATTCCTGAGTAATAAATCTTTCGCAATTTGTAAGTGTCTGTTTGCGTATGTAATCCTCGGGAACAAGTTCTTTATATGAATTTGAAACTTCAATGTAATATCCGAAAACACGGTTATATCCGATTTTAAGCTTTTTTATACCCGTTTTTTCCTGTTCTCGAAGCTGAATATCCGCAATATAACCTTTGCCGTTCGCTACAATATCACGAAGTGAATCAAGCTCTTCGTTAAATCCTTCTTTAATCATTCCGCCTTCACGGACAGAAAAAGGAGGCTCATCCACAATTGCACCGTCAATTGTTGCGGCAAGTTCATCAAGAGTAAGGATTTCGTTGCAAATTTCATTCAATAATGTGCTTTTGCAAGAGGAAAGAAATCCTTTTATTGACGGAAGTCTATTAAGAGTCATCGAAAGACCCTTGAGTTCCCTTGCGTTTGCGGTTGAATATGCAATTCTTGTTATAAGACGTTCCATATCCTGGCAACCCGTGAGTGATTCAATCAAATCATCTCTGAGAGAAGGATTTTCAACAAGTTCGGAAACAGCATTGTGTCTTTTGGTAATTTTAGCAATATTAAGAAGAGGTTGTTCAAGCCAGCTTCTTAACATTCTTTTGCCCATCGATGTCTTGGCTTTATCAAGAACCCAGAGAAGAGAGCCTCTCTTTTCTCTGTTACGCATTGTTTCGGTTATTTCAAGATTACGGAGTGTTGAAACATCAAGACGCATAAAACTGCTTTCGCCGTAATAATCAATATTTTTAATGTTTTCAAGCTCCGATTTCTGTACTTCTTTGAGATATTTCATTGATGCACCGAGTGCACACACAGCACCGTCTGCATCATTCAATGAAATTTCGGAAAGAGAAGAAATTTTAAAATGACCTAAAACTGTTGCAGAAGCTTTTGAAATGTCAAAGCTGATATCATCGAGCAAATCGCAAGAAGAACGAAGCTTGGTTTTAACAAAATCGGTAACCTGAGTAAGCTTCAGAACATCTGAATTAATAATTATTTCGCTCGGTGAAAATCTTCCGAGTTCATTTATTATTTTCTTCTCGGAATTTTTTCTTTCAAACTGCGTAAGATGTACGCCGCCTGTGGAAATATCGGCAAAGCATAGACCGACGGTTTTATCGGATGCATAAATGCACGCAAGGAAATTGTTTTTCCCTTCGTCAAGCATTGTGCTTTCAATGACCGTACCAGGTGTGAGAACACGAGTTACATCCCTTTTAACAATACCCTTTGCAAGAGCAGGGTCTTCAAGCTGTTCACAGATAGCAACCTTAAATCCCTTTGCAACAAGACGTGCAATATATGAGTCGGCACTATGAAACGGAACACCGCACATGGGTGCTCTTTCTTCCTGTCCGCAGTCACGGCCTGTTAATACAAGGTCAAGCTCCGCCGAAACCTTTTTCGCATCTTCAAAGAACATTTCATAAAAGTCTCCGAGGCGAAACATAAGGATAGTGTCGGGATAATTTTCTTTTATCTGGAAATATTGCTTCATCATGGGTGTAAGCTCTGCCATGATACTACCATACCTTTCAAAAACTTCTGCGGGGCTGCTTTTAGCAGCCCCTGAATTACAACTTAGTGGCAACCGCTGCAGGACGAACATTCACCGCCGCAGTTATGCTCCTGAGGAGGCTCACATGTTGCGGGGTCTTCACCCTGAAGGCAAAGAGCAAATATGCCGTTGATATACTGCATGAGCTTATCAATTTCTGCTCTTGCAGCTTCATAAGCCTGCATATTGGGATTGGCCATAATCTGTGTATAGATTTCGCCAAACTCCTTGTCATATGCTTCAAGCTTCTGCTCATTTTTGTCTTCCTTTGTTGCTTCATGCTGGAATGACATTTGTACAAGCTGAATTCTTGCGATAAGCTCGTTAAGAGTTGTATCCTCTTCGTTAGCCTTCTGTGCTTCCATGAGCTTTGTGTAACGCTCGTCCTGCTGAAGGAGTGCGCCAAGCTCTCTTGCTTTTGCAATTACGTCCATTTTTGTTTCTCCTAACTGAAATTTTTTATAATACGATAAACGTACGTATTAACTTATTGAAGCTCGCCTCTTAAAATCCAGGTGAGTGATTCTGTGACCTTGACATCACGGAAAGAACCGATTACGGATTTATCTGCAGGGAATTCAATAATAATATTCCCGCCCGTTCTGCCTTCAATCAGTCCGACTTTGCTGACGCTTTCACAAAGAACACGATAAGTTTTACCAACCATCGACGATGTTCTTACTGAAGCGATTTTTTCCTGTGTGTCAAGAAGCTCTTTAAACCATTTTCCCTTTTCTTCTCTCAAAACAGGATCAGGCATTGATGCCGCCTTTGTTCCAATTCTTGATGAAAAAATAAAAGTGTACATTGAAGTGAATTTTGCTTCTTCAACCAAAGAAACTGTATCAAGAAACTCTTCATAAGTTTCCCCGGGAAAACCGACTATTACATCGCTTGTTACAGATAAATCAGGCATAACCGAATAAGCGTAATTTAACAAATCGAGATATTTTTCTCTTGTATATCTTCTGTTCATTTCAGAGAGAACTCTGTTGTTTCCGCTCTGGAACGGTAAATGAAGATGTCTTGCAACCTTATTGCACGATGCCATGGTGTCAAGAAGTTCATATGTGCAGTCCTTGGGGTGCGATGTCATAAATCTGATTATGAAATCACCCTCAATATCATTGAGTCTGCGAAGCAATTCGGAAAAATTGCAACCGTAGTCGGGATGCTTGCCGTAGGAATTAACATTCTGACCGAGAAGTGTTATTTCTTTATAGCCTTGCGAAATAAGTAGTTTTGCTTCCTCAACAATCGCCTCGGGATCACGGCTTCTTTCTCTGCCTCTGACATAAGGTACGATACAGTAGCTGCAGAAATTATTGCAGCCGTACATTATCGGAAGCCATGCCTTGAATTCGCTGTCACGGTGAACAGGCAACTCTTCAACAATAACTCCGTCGTGTTCGGGAAATTCACGGATTTTCTTTCCTCTTGCAAGATTGAGATAAAGGAATTCCGGAAGTCTGTGCATAACATGAATTCCGAAAACAATATCAACAAACGGATAGCTTTTCTTTATTTTATCAACAACCCATTGCTGCTGCATCATACAGCCGCAAAGAACTATTTTCATATCACGGTTTGCGGTTTTCTGCGGTTTGAGTGCACCTACATTGCCGAAAACTCTGTCTTCCGCATGTTCACGGATTGCACAGGTATTATAAAGCACCAAATCTGCTTCCTCAAGATTATCGGTTAGAACATATCCCATTTCCTCGAGCATACCTTCAAGTCTTTCGCCATCGGAAACATTACCCTGACATCCGTAGGTATGAACAAATGCTTTAGGAGATTCAGGATATCTCTGTTCGATTATCTCACGGACAAAAGCGGAATATTCACGCTGTTTTACAAGCTCTTCCGCAGGAACGGAAACGCTGTTTTTATTTGAAATATCGGACAAGCCATATTCCTCCATATTGAACATATATTTGTTATTATATAATAAAAGAACAGATTATTCAAGAGCAAATTGAATAATCTGTAGCTTTTTTAATATTAATTTACGGTTTATTCATCAAAGAGAATTTCAGCAAGTTCAAAATTATCATTTCTTCGTTTTTCTTCCTCTTCGGGAACGGAGATATAATTGCCGTTTTCATCTTCTTCAATGATGCTTCCGACTCTGTAACTGCCGATTATGTTGTCAACAGATAAAAGAATATACTCTTCATTGTCGCCTATACAAACCGCAACCTCTTCAATTATTCTGTCAATGCTGTAAAACATAAATTCACCTCACAAATAATGGTAAATTTAAACATCAAAAATCATAATTAATTTCAATGTTTTCGCCGTCACTTGTCATAACAATGCTTCCGCAGATATCGGTTCTGTAAACCTCATCGGTATACTTAGCAAGTCTGTTGACAACCTTATCGTGCGGATGTCCGTAGTCATTGTTTGCACCGCATGAAATAACACAGATTTCGGGACTTACAGCATCAAGAAAATCCTTACACGAGGATGTTGATGAGCCGTGATGTCCGACTCTTAAAACATCGCAGTCAAGATTTGCACCGTTTTCAATAATTTCAAGCTCTTCATCTTTTTCCGCATCACCCGTTACAATGAAAGAATTTTCGCCATATGTAATCTTTGTTACGGCAGACATACTGTTAATATCTTCGCAATCATCGGTAACAGGTCCGAGAATTTCAAATTTCGCATCACCAAGCGAATATTTCAAACCCGGTTTAGCTGAAATGATTTTTGCGTCGGATTCCTGCAATGCTTTTAAAAACGCTGTGTAAGTGCTGTTGGTGGGAGTCTGTGCCTTTGTAAGTCTGGGCATAATTATATTATCGGCTTCATATTCCTCAAGAACTTCGGGAATACCGCCGATATGGTCGGAATGTTGATGCGTGGCAATAATATAATCGAGCTTATCAATTTTTAATGAGCGAAGATAATTGAGAATTTCTGTTTCATGTCCGTTTTCACCCGCATCAATAAGCAACGCCATATCATCGCAAATAACAAGCGTACAGTCACCCTGACCTACGTCAATGAAATGAATCGAAAAATCATTGTTGTTTTCTGCATTGTTAATGTTCTGAGTGTTATCGCCGAGAGTGTTGCCGGGATCTTCAGAAAATTCGCCCCACCATCCCTGTGATGAACCGATTGAAGTAATCACGGCAATTACAAGTACAACAAGCATATAAATAAGCTTTTTATTTTTTGCGCTTATTTTTTTCATACTTTCCCCTCTCTCTGCCTTGACTGTTTGCAGGTTTATTCGGAGTTACAAGACTTTTTTCGCCGTAACCGATAAGGTCATGTCTTCCTGCTTTTTTCAAAGTTTCAATAACAAGACCTTTGTTTTTGGGGTTAAAATACTGCAAAAGTGCTCTCTGCATGGCTTTTTCATGAGGGTCTTTTGCAACATAAACTTCTTTCATGGTATAAGGATCAAGACCCGTATAGAACATACATGTTGAAATGGTACCTGGTGTAGGATAGAAATCCTGAACCTGCTCGGGTCTGATACCGATTTTTTTAAGAAACAGAGCAAGCTCAACAGCTTCCTTAAGCGTGCTTCCGGGATGAGACGACATAAGATACGGAACAAGATACTGCTCTTTACCCTCATGCTTTGAAAATTTAAAATACTTCTTTGAAAATTCAAGATATGCTTCAATATGAGGCTTGCCCATTTTATCAAGAACAGCCGCCGAACAATGCTCAGGGGCAACCTTAAGCTGACCGCTGACATGATGAGCAACAAGCTCTCTGAAAAAGGTATCATTCTTATCCGCAAGCATATAATCATACCTTATTCCCGAACGGATAAAAACTTTTTTAACATTCGGAAGTGATCGCACCTCACGAAGTATATCGAGATATTCTTCGTGATTTGACTTAAGATTCGGACAAATCTGAGGAGCAAGACATTTCTTGCCCTTGCAAAGTCCCCTCTTTTCCTGACCTTCACACGAAGGCTGACGGAAATTCGCCGTAGGACCTCCGATATCATGAATATATCCTTTGAAATCGGGAAGCTGAGTCAATATTTTTGCTTCATCAACAATAGACTTCTTGCTCCTTGTTGTAATATATCTGCCCTGATGAAATGCAAGAGAGCAAAAATTACATGCACCGAAGCATCCTCTGTTATGCGCAATTGAAAAACGAACTTCTTCAATGCCGGGGACACCGCCCATTGGTTCATACATAGGATGATAAGTACGCATATAAGGAAGAGCATAAACAACATCAAGTTCTTCCTGTGACAAGGGAATGGCAGGCTGATTCTGAACGAGCATCCTGCTGCCGTGACGCTGTTTTATTGCTTTCCCTCTGAAAAAATCCTGTTCATCCTGCTGTATTCTGCAAGAAACGGCATACTCTTTTTTAGAATAACAAACGTTATCAAAAGACGGACATTCCGTACCGTAATAAGGTGTTTCCCTAACATCTACGCTGTAGCAAGTCCCTCTTATATCACGGATATCGGAGATTTTTTCTCCGCCATCAAGTCTTTGAGCAATTTCAAGTATTGAGCGCTCACCCATACCGAACGAAAGTAAATCTGCTTGTGAGTCAAATAGAATTGAACGGCGGATTTTATCATCCCAATAGTCATAATGTGCAAAACGTCGAAGCGATGCTTCCAAACCGCCGATTATTATCGGAACATCACCGTAGATTTCTCTTATTTTATTGCAATAAACAACAACTGCTCTGTCGGGTCTTAAACCGATTTTTCCGCCGGGGCTGTAATAATCCGAACTGCGTTTTTTCTTTGCAGCCGTATAATGCGCAACCATTGAATCAATGTTTCCGCTGCTGACAAGAAAACCGAGACGAGGTTTTCCGAACCGCATAAAATCATCGGCTTTTTTCCAGTCGGGCTGAGCAAGAAAAGCAACCTTGAAACCTGCATTTTCAAGCACTCTTGTAATTATTGCTGCACCGAAAGCAGGATGGTCAACATAAGCATCACCGTTGACATAAATAAAATCAGCTTGCTCCCATCCTCTTTCAGTCATTTCTTTTTTTGTAACGGGTAAAAATCCGTTTATATTATTCAAAGTCATCCTCCGAACCTGCATAATCGTCATCATCCGCAAAAACATCGTCAATGTTTGGTGCCGAACCTGCTCCGTCGGCAAGTGCCTGCATTTCATACCACTGCTGTTTTGTTATGAGAACAGCTCTCGGTTTTGCGCCCTCCGAAGGACCTACAATACCCTTTTCTTCAAGCTGATCCATAACTCTCGAGGCTCTTGCATATCCAAGCTTTAATTTTTTCTGAAGCATAGTTGTTGAAGCACCGCCTGCTGTAACAACAACTTCGATTGCTTCGTTAAGCATGGGATCGTAATCGTCCTCTTCAGTTTCATCCGTAATCTTTTTCTTTGCATTTTCGGATGCCGCTGCCTTGGCTTCGATTTCATGCATTGTTTCTTCGTTATATGTGGTCTGAAGCTGAGATTTAATGTGATTAACAACATTTTCAACTTCTGCGTCTGAAATAAAGCAACCCTGAACACGGGTAGGTTTCGATGAGCCGACGGGATTAAAGAGCATATCGCCGTTACCGAGAAGTTTTTCTGCACCGACAGCATCAAGAATTGTTCTTGAGTCAACCTGTGATGAAACAGAAAGTGCAATTCGGCTGGGAATATTAGCTTTAATAATACCCGTAATAACATCAACGGAAGGTCTTTGGGTGGCAATAACAAGATGAATACCTGCTGCTCTCGCCATCTGAGCAAGACGCTGAATACAATCTTCAACTTCTTTCGGAGATACCATCATAAGGTCTGAAAGTTCATCGATAAAAATAACAATCTGATGCATTTTGACAAGGTCATCCCTTGTTTCGCAAAGCTTATTGAATCCCTTGATATCTCTTACGCTGTTTTCGGAGAATTGCTTATATCTCTTTTCCATTTCTCCAACTGCCCATCCGAGTGCACCTGCAGCTTTTCGAGGATTTGAAACAACCGGTACTTCAAGATGAGCAATTCCGTTATAAACCGTAAATTCAACCATCTTCGGGTCAATCATCAGGAGCTTAACTTCATCGGGAGAAGCGTTGTAAAGAATACTTACAATCATCGAGTTAAGGCAGACAGACTTACCTGAACCGGTTGTACCTGCAACGAGAAGATGAGGCATTTTTGCAAGGTCGGCACAAATGATATTGCCGGTAATATCCTTGCCGAGTGCAACTGTAAGTTTACTCTTTGCATCTCTGAACTGAGGAGTATCAATGATTTCTCGCATTGTAACCATTGATTTTGCGCTGTTTGGCACCTCAATACCGATTGCTGATTTACCGGGAATAGGTGCTTCGATACGAACACTTGTTGCTGCAAGACGAAGTGCAATATCATCGGATAGATTTGTAATTTTATTGATTCTCACTCCCGCTTCAGGTACAAGTTCATATCTTGTTACGGAAGGACCCCTGCATATATTTGTTACTTCCGCATTAATTTTAAAGCTCTCGAGGGTTGTCAGAAGCTTCTGTGCTCCAAGCTGCATTTCAGTCATATTATCGAGACCTGTTTCTTTCTCAACAATATTCAGACAATCAATCGGCGGATAAATATAGCCTTGTTTTTCACCTTCGTTTAATTCGGGAAGGATTTCAACGGGAATTTCCTCAGGCTCAGAAATCGGTTCTCCGTCAGGCACGGGAGGAGCCTTCTTTTTGCGCTTGGGTTTTGTTTCTTTTACAGCTTCTTCAATTGTTTCTTCAATAATATCCGTAGTTTCAGCATTGGGGAGCTTAACAACGGGAATTTCGGGAAGAGGATTATTATCAACCGGAGCAAATGTTGATTCGTCTGTTATAAAATTATCCTCAAATTTTTCAACAGCAACTGTCGGTTTTTTCGGAGGATTGAAAGCTTTTTTGTTTTCTTTTTCCTTTTCTCTCTCCGCCTCAAGCTGTTCACGTCTTGCAGCGTTCTGTTCAAGTTTTTCATTTGTCAACTCACCAACGCGTTTAACCGGCTTTCTGATTGCATTAACAAGATTCAACAAAGTTGTACCGGTGAGAAACATCGCAAGAACAACCAAAAGAATGATAACAGTAATTGCTGCACCTGTTTTTCCGAAAAGCTTTGATATAAGTCCTCCGATAACAGCACCTAGAACTCCCCCGTTACCGAGAGCTTCAGCCTTATTCCATGCATCAGCAATTTGAATACCCGTTCCAATTTCGCTGAGATACTGTGCTTCATTTGTAAAAATATGTACCGCACCGCTGAGCAATGCAACAAATCCGCCGACACCTGTGAGATTTGCAGCAATACTTCCGAGCGGCTTATCCTTTGCATAAACAAAAGCCATGTAAATAAGCATAACAGGAATAAGATATGCGCAAAAACCGAATATACCGAACATAGCATTATGAAGGTGAAACCAGACGCTTTCACCTTTTATAAATGCAACGCAAAAAAGGAATACAGCAGCAGCCATCAGAACAATGGCATATTTCTGCCTTTTAACAGTTTGAGAAACTTCTTTTTTAGGACTTTCCTTCGCAACAGACTTTGCACTTTTTGAAGCTGATGAAGTCTTTGACTGCGTTGTTTTTTTCTTTTTATTCTGAGTGTTTGCCATTTATGTCATCCTTTCGGAGAACAATTTGTCTCCTCGTTTTTATTTATCAAATCATATAAACAGTTGAGTGCATCGGATAAACTTCCAAGTGAATCAATAAGCCCCTCATTAACTGCAGCTTCTCCGCTGAGAACGGTTCCGACATCCATTACAAGTTCACCGGTTGCAAGCATCATTTCGCGGAATCTGTCGGGTTTAATATCTGAATTATCAGAAACAAATCGAACTATTCTTTCCTGCATCTGCTCAAAATATGAGAGTGTCTGAGGTACACCGAGAACAAGACCGTTCATTCTTACGGGGTGAATAGTCATTGTTGCAGACGGTGTTATAAAAGAACGGTCAGCTGAAACAGCAAGCGGAACACCGATTGAATGTCCTCCGCCGAGAACCAATGAAACCGTCGGAGTTTTCATTCCCGAAATTAATTCGGCAATCGCAAGACCTGCTTCAATGTCTCCGCCAACAGTGTTGAGGATTAAAATAAGACCGTCGACCTCATCGCTTTCTTCAATAGCAACGAGCTGAGGAATTACGTGCTCATATTTTGTCGTTTTATTCTGTGCAGGAAGAATGTAATGCCCCTCAATCTGACCGATAACAGTCAGACAATGTATGAGATGTTCTCCTTTTTTTACAGTTACTGAACCGGTTTCAATAATACCGTTCAACGCAGATGAATCATCTGAATCCTCACTTCTTCCGCTGCTCAGATCAGGTGCCTGCCAAGGAGGCGAAGGAAGAAAGAAATTGTTCTTTTTATTCTTATTGCTCATTAAATCGCAACCTTTCAATCGATTAAACACAAATAGTATTTGACCAAAAGGTACAATTTAACCATTTTAAATATTATATCATTTTAATAATTTTATTGCAATAACAAAAACGCAATATTTCGATATATTTCGTATTGACGTATGAATATTTTGTGGTTATTATAGTTTTATAATGATTTGCGAGGTATAAATCATGGACAAAATAAAAGATTTAAATCAAATGATTTGTGAATGTAATAATATTGTTTTCTTTGGCGGAGCCGGTGTTTCAACCGAAAGCGGAGTAAAAGATTTTCGTTCTGCCGAAGGAATTTACAGCATGAATTATAAATTTCCTCCCGAAGAAGTTTTAAGTCATACATTTTATGAAAATCATACCGATGATTTTTATGATTTTTACAGAAAATATCTGTGTTTCCCCGATGCAAAACCTAATAAAGCACACCTCAAACTTGCAGAGCTTGAAAAAGTCGGAAAAATTAAAGCTGTCATTACACAAAATGTTGACGGTCTTCATCAACTTGCAGGAAGTAAAAATGTTTTTGAAATTCACGGTTCAGCATTGAGGAACTACTGCGAAAAATGCGGAAAGTTTTATGATTTCTATTCGGTTTATAATTCAAAAGATATACCGAGATGCGAGTGCGGAGGGATCATAAAACCCGATGTCGTTTTATATGAAGAAGCACTTGATGAAAAAATTATTTATGGAGCAATCAATGCAATTTCAAACGCAGATATGTTGATTGTTGCGGGCACATCATTGAAAGTTTATCCTGCAGCTGGATTCATACGATATTTCCAAGGGAAGCATCTTGTTTTAATAAACACAGAGAAAACAGATATGGATTCTGATTTCAGCTTGATAATACACGAAAAAGTCGGAAACGTTCTTGATAAAATTAAAATATAGAAAAACCGCCTGTTCAAAGTTTTACTTCAAACAGGCGGTTAAAATTTTATAATTTATTTGCTGATGTTTTCCTTGAGTGTTTCAAGTTCATCCTTAAGAGTTGCGGGGAGTCTGTCAAACTTTGCATAGAATTCTTCTATACCTGCAACTTCATCCTTCCAAAGAGCTGTATCAACGCTGAGGAGTTCTTTAAGCTGTGCATCGCTTACTTCATCCTCAATACCTTCGAGGTTGATATCCTCAGCCTTGGGAACAAAACCGATAGCTGTTTCATCAGCATCAACCTTACCTTCACAACGGTCGATAATCCAATCAAGAACACGAAGATTATCGCCGAAGCCGGGCCACATGAAGTTGCCTTCATCATCCTTACGGAACCAGTTAACATTGAAAATCTTGGGAGCCTTTTCGGGATCAAGACCTGCACCGATGTTTATCCAATGCTGCCAGTAGTCAGCCATATTATAGCCGCAGAAAGGAAGCATTGCCATGGGATCACGACGAACAACACCTACTGCACCTGCAGCTGCCGCTGTTGTTTCGGAAGCCATGATTGAACCAACGAATACGCCGTGATTCCAGCTTCTTGACTGATAAACGAGAGGAGCAAGCTTTGCACGTCTGCCGCCGAATACGATAGCCGAAACAGGGACACCGTTGGGATTTTCAAATTCTGAGCTGATACAGGGACAGTTCTTTGCAGGAGCTGTAAAACGGCTGTTGGGATGTGCACCCTTTTCTTCGCTTTCCTTACCGTTCCAGGGATTACCCTTCCATTCAATTGCATTTGCGGGAGGATTCTTGTCGAGACCTTCCCACCAAACTGTATTATCATCAAGGTTGTGAGCAACGTTGGTGAAAATTGTGCCCTTTCTTGTTGAAGCGAGAGCATTGGGATTTGACTTTTCGTTTGTTCCGGGTGCAACACCGAAGAAACCGTTTTCGGGGTTAATTGCATAAAGTCTGCCGTCTTCACCCTTACGGATCCATGAAATATCGTCACCTACGCACCATACACGGTAGCCATTCTTATAATATCCCTCGGGAGGAATAAGCATAGCAAGGTTGGTCTTGCCGCAAGCTGAGGGGAATGCAGCACAAATATATTTGATTTCGCCGTTGGGCTTCTGAAGACCGAGAATAAGCATATGCTCTGCCTGCCAACCTTCATTCTTTCCTTGATATGAAGCGATACGAAGAGCAAAGCACTTTTTACCGAGAAGAACGTTTCCGCCGTAACCTGAGTTAACTGAAATAATTGTGTTATCCTGAGGAAACTGGCAGATATATCTCTTCTCTTCGTCGATGTCACACTTGCAGTGAAGACCGCGAACCCAATCTTCGCTGTCACCGAGAGCCTTGAGAACATCTGTGCCGACTCTTGTCATGATAACCATGTTGAGAACAACATAGATTGAGTCTGTAAGTTCAATACCGATTTTTGAGAATTTTGAACCAACGGGACCCATTGAATAAGGAATAACATACATGGTTCTGCCTTTGTAGCTATCCTTAGCGATAGCATAAAGCATTTTATATGCTTCTGCGGTATCCATCCAGTTGTTTGTGGGGCCTGCTTCCTCCTTTGTGGGAGCACAAATGAAGGTTCTGCCTTCAACACGAGCAACATCGTTAACTGCAGTTCTGTGAAGATAGCAGTCGGGAAGAATTTCCTGATTGAGCTTAATCATTTCGCCTGTTGAACATGCTTCTGCACGAAGAGCTTCAATCTGTTCTTCAGAGCCGTCAATCCAGACAACTTTTTCAGGTTTAACGAGATCAATTTTTTCGTTAATCCATGAAAGTACACTTTTATTAGAAGTCATATTTTCCATAATATATTCTCCTTTCTTACGGAAAAACCAACAAAATTTAACAAATTAATTTGCGGAAAAAGAATTGTTTTTTACCTTTCGACAAACACACGCTAAAGGTTTTCCAACTTTATCCATAATAATTATATCATGTTTTCTTGTAAAGTCAATAGAGGATATAAATTTTGCATAAATGAATTGTCAAAAATTCATTTTATCGATATATTTTATTAATTTGAGGCATCGATAGGCATTGTTGCGAAGGCGTTGAGTTCCAATCCTGCAATATTGCCTTTTTTCATTTCATAAAATGCCTGTGCACCAACCATTGCTGCATTGTCGCCGCAAAGAGACAAATCGGGCATATAAAGCTCCCATCCTTTACAGAAACAAACATCACTCATTCTTTTTCTCAATCGGGAATTAGCTGAAACTCCTCCTGCGAGTGCGATTTTTGAATAGCCGAATTCTTCTGCAGCTTTGACTGTATTGTTCACAAGACAATCAGCAACAGTTTCAATGCAAGCCGCACCCAAATCAGGTATACTAATTTTTAAATCTTTTTGTTTTGCATTATGAATTATATTTACAACTGCTGTTTTTAATCCGGAAAAACTGAAATCATAAACACTGCCGTCAACATGAGGATGAGGAAGTTTATACAATTCATGATTACCGTCTTTACTGATTCTGTCAAGATTAACTCCACCAGGATAAGGAAGACCCATTGCTCTTGCAGCCTTATCCATGCACTCCCCTGCAGCATCATCTCTTGTTCTTCCGATTATTTCAAAATCGGTATAATCTTTGACAGCAACTATATGACTGTGACCTCCCGAAACGACAAGACAAAGAAAAGGAGGTTTAAGTTTCTGAGAAGTAATATAGTTAGCTGCAATATGTGAACGAAGATGATGAACCGGAACAAGAGGAAGTCCCGTTGAATAAGAAAGTCCTTTTGCAAAGTTAACGCCGACAAGCAAAGCACCGATTAATCCCGGGGCATAGGTTACTGCAATTGCGTCCAAATCCGAATATTCAACATTCGCATCAGATAACGCTTTGGAAACAACACCGCTTATTGCCTGTGCATGCATCCTTGATGCAATTTCAGGAACAACGCCCCCGTAGATAATATGCTCGCTTACTTGCGAAGCTATTACATTTGAAAGAACTATTCTACCGTCCTCAACAACAGCTGCGGCTGTTTCATCGCAGGATGATTCAATTGCAAGTATTTTCATTTTTAACCTCATTTATTTTAAATATTTTGTGTAAATAATTCCGTTTTCAGTCGGATAAGTATAAAAATTCTTTCTGAAGCCGGCAACTTCAAAGTCTTCCGATTTATATAATGATATAGCAGGTTTGTTGCTTTCTCTGACCTCAAGAGTTATAAAATCACAATTTCGTGATAATGCACCCTCAACAGCTTTTTTCAAAAGTGTTCTGCCGATTCTGAGATTTCTGTATTTTTCAAATACGGCAATATTTGTAATATATGCTTCACCGCATATTTCCTGAACACCGATATAACCCAGAACTTCTTCTGAATATGCAACAAGAAAATGTGAATTATCATTTTGAAGTTCATTCAAAAAAGCTTTTTCACTCCAAGGAGAAGAAAAACATTCTTTTTCAAGCAAAGCAATGCACGGAATATGCTCTGCGCTCATCTCAATTATTCTGTACTCCATCTCAGTCCTCCGAAATAATTTCATCAAACTGTTTTTCAAGTGCAGTCTTAATTAAATTTGCACACATCATATAAGCCTCAATATTGCCTCCGTAAGGATCCGGAATACCATTGCCAAGAATAATAATTCTATCACACGGAACATATAAAGACAGACTTGCAGCATGGTCTTTTGTCATACAAACAAACTTATCCGTCTCATCCAATATATAGGCAGTAATACGCCTTGCTCTGTGTTCGGAAATATCAACACCAAACCGTTCGCAAGCTTTTACCGAATTAACAGAAACTTCATCACCGGTTATAGCGAAAAGTCCCGCACTTGAACAAGTTATATTTTCAATATTTTTATCTAAAACAGCTTTTTTGAACAACCCTTCTGCCATGGGACTGCGGCACGTATTACCCGTACATACAAATAATATTTTCATCTTTTCACATCACTTTGAATCATACCATGTTTTTCCAATACCGACATCAGCCTGCATTTCAACCTGCATTTTAACTGCATTTTCCATCTCACGCTTTACAATTCCAGCAACCATCTGAGCCTCTGACTCGGGAGCTTCAACAATAAGCTCATCGTGTACCTGCATAATAAGTTTTGCATTAAGACATTGTTCTTTAAGGCAACTATAAACTTTTATCATTGCAATTTTAATAATATCGGCGGCAGTACCCTGAATAGGCATATTAAGGGCAACTCTTTCACCGAAAGCACGCATCATTGCATTTGAGGAAGTCAGTTCGGGAAGATATCTTCGTCTTGCAAAAACAGTTTCAACATAACCGTTTTCCTTTGCTCTTTCAACAACATCTTTCATATATTTCTGAACACCACTGAAATGAGCGAGATATCCTTTGATATAACTGTCAGCCTCGGCTCTTGTAACACCGATATCTTTAGAAAGCGAAAATGCACCGATGCCGTAAACAATTCCGAAATTAACTGCTTTTGCACGGCTTCTCATCAATGGAGTAACCATCATAAGTGGCATGTTAAAAACCTGAGAAGCAGTTATGGCATGAATATCGTCGCCGTTATTAAAGGCATCGATCATATTTTTGTCATTTGCCATATGGGCAAGAACACGAAGTTCAATCTGCGAATAGTCAGCATCAACCAAAACACAACCGTCCTTGGCCTTGAAAAATTTTCTCATTTCTCTGCCAAGTTCCGAACGCACAGGAATATTCTGAAGATTGGGTTCTGCCGAAGATATTCTGCCTGTTCTCGTTTCAGTCTGATTGAGCTTTGAATGTATTCTTCCGTCGTCACCTATAACCTTGAGCAAGCCTTCACAGTAAGTTGATTTAAGCTTTGCAAGTGTTCTGTATTCAAGGATTTTTGCAACAACAGGATAATCCTGAGCCAATCCTTCAAGGACATCGGCATTTGTAGAATAGCCGTTCTTTGTTTTTTTCTTTGCAGGAAGTCCCATTTTTTCAAACAAAGCCTCTCCAAGTTGTTTTGGAGAATTAAGATTGAATTCATAACCGACTTCATTGTATATTTCTGAAACAAGTGTTTCAATTTTAATCTGAAGGTCATTTCCAAACAATTCTATGCCCTTCGCATCAACCAAAAAACCTTCTCTTTCCATTGATGCAAGAACCTTCGAAAGAGGCAGCTCTATTTCTTCAAGCAATTTTCTCTGATTGTGCTCATTAATAAGCTTATCAAGGTTTTTAAATACAGTCGGAAGATATGCGGTATAAAAAGCAATAGTATTTTCTTCATCGAATACATCCGAAACAGCATATTCAGCAATAATTCTTTTCAATTCATACGCACCTGATGAAGGATTGATAAGATATGATGAAAGCATAGCATCGCCTTTGATGTTATTGATTTCGATGTCATTGCCGTAATCATAGAAAAATGAATATAACTGTTTCACATTATATGTGAATTTATCAATCTCTTTCGAAAAAAGAAAATCTGTGCAAAATTCAACATATCCGTTGTTTTCGGGATTAACCTTCAAAACACCGTTGTCGGAAGCAAAATAGAATTCTCCGTTATCAAATATAAAATATGCTTTCCCGTTTTTTTTCAGCATATTGAACATAAGCTTCAAATCTTCCTGTTCAAAACAGTCTGTACAAACCGTTTCAATCTTTTTTCCGTTGTTTTTGTTTTCGGGAGCTTTGAAATTGAATCGTTCAATCATTTTATACATTTCAAGGTCTGCAAGAATGTTAGTAGCCTTGAATGTATCGGGTTCGGAAGGAGTATATGATTCATAACTGCCGTCAACAGGTGCATCCGTGCGGATTGTTCCCAAATCACGGCTTAAGTACGCCATATCCTTGTCATTGACAAGCTTATCATGAACACCCTTTTTAATATCAATTGAATCGATTTCTGCATAAATCTTATCAATTGAACCGAAACGGCTGATTAAATCCTGCGCAGTTTTCTGACCGATACCCGCAACACCGGGAATACAATCGGACGTATCACCCATAAGTGCCTTGATATCAATCATCTGTTCGGGTGAAACAAAATATTCCTCTTTGATTTTATCACAGTCATATTTAACAGTCTGAGGTCTGCCCATTTTGGTTGAGGCAAGAAGAACATTGACATTATCCCTTACAAGTTGAAGTGAGTCACGGTCGCCCGTTGCAATATAGCAGAAATCATCATCCTTACAATTTGCCGCAAGAGTTCCGAGAATATCATCAGCTTCCCAACCCGGAGCTTCAAGAATTTTATATCCGAGGGTTGACAAAAGTTCTTTAAGAACGGGCATCTGCTGTGCAAGCTCGGGAGGCATGCCCTTTCTGTTGGCTTTATAACCCGAATAGATCTCATGTCTGAATGTAGGTGCCTTAACATCAAAAGCTATTGCGACTGCATCGGGAGTAACCTCCTCCTGCAATCTTAAAAGTATATTCAAAAATCCGTAAATTCCGTTTGTAAATTTAGTTCCGTCTTTGGTGGTAAGAAGTTTTATTCCGTAAAATGCACGGTTAAGTATACTGTTACCGTCAAGTGCCAAAAGCTTCATTCCAAATCACCTCATTTTACAGTATAACATATAATTTGTAAATTTCATCATTTTTTTGAAAATTATTGAAATTAATTTATCGAAATGGTAAAATTAGTTATATAAATCTGCACGAGGAAAAAAGATGAAGATAAACAATATTGAATTAAACGGATATGCTGCACTTGCACCCATGGCAGGTGTAGCCGACAGAGCTTTTCGAGAAATATGTATCGAATTCGGAGCTTCATATGTTGTAACCGAAATGGTAAGCTCAAAGGGTCTTACAATGCATGACAGAAAATCTGATTCTCTTATGTTTCTCGGTGAAAATGAAAAACCTGCCGCTGTTCAAATTTTCGGAAATGAACCCGTAACAATGGCTGAAGCAGCAAAAAAAGCCGTTCAGACCGGTTGCTGTGCAATAGATATTAACATGGGTTGCCCTGCACCGAAAATTTCAGGTAACGGCGGAGGCTCTGCACTTATGAAGGAACCGGATTTAGCCGCAAGAATAACCGAAGCTGTTGTTAAAGCTGTAGATTTGCCTGTTACTGTCAAATTCCGTTCAGGATGGGACGAATACAATATCAATGCAGTTGAATTTGCAAAAATGCAGGAAAACGCAGGTGCCTCAATAATCACCGTTCACGGAAGAACAAGAAAACAGATGTACGCACCTCCCGTTAATATCGACATAATCAGGCAAGTTAAAGAAGCGGTTAATATTCCCGTAATCGGAAACGGAGATATCGTCGATATTTATTCCGCCGAAAACATGTATAAATCAACAGGAAGTGATTTTATTATGGTCGGCAGAGGTGCTCTCGGTTCACCTTGGATTTTCAGACAAATTAATGAATATTTAAAAAACGGCAAAATAATTCCCGAGCCCTCCATTGAAGAGAAAATGAACATCATGATTAAACATATTGAAAAGCTTTGTGAATACAAAGGCAATTATATCGGAATGAGAGAAGCAAGGAAACACTCAGGTTGGTACATCAAAGGAATCAGAGGCGCTGCTGCTTTAAGGCAGGAAATCGGTTCTCTTGAAAATATGAACCAGCTTAAAACCATTGCGGAAAAAGTAATAAATTCATCTGTTGCTAATTAACAAATCAATTTAATTCTTTTTGTGAATTATGACAAAAATCTATAAAATAGATTATGCGGTATTGATAAATTATCTTTTTTTATGTTAATATTAATATCATCTATTGAGGAGAGATCTTTATGTTTATGACAATTTTAATGAAATTCATCGGTCTTTTGCTTGCGATAATAACACCGCTTGCATCACTCGTTGTTGCTACTCCGTTTGCTCCGCTTGATAAAAGCGTTGATAATGCTGAAGAAAAGGTCGGAGGATTCATGAAGGGTGTCTGCCACGCTGACCCTCAGTACGACCTTCTCAACGAAGCAGGTATAGAATGGTTCCGCGACGATATTCCCTTCCCTTATGACAAAAACGGTAAGCTTTCGGAAAGTTATAAAAACTGGAAAAAGGAAAGTGCCGAATTTGTTAAGAACGGTATCAGAATTTTCGGTATCACTCCTTATCCCGATGATTATATTGAGTATGGTCTTGACCCCCGTAATCCCGAAAACAGAGAAGCAATCCAGGACATTGCAAGATTCTACATGAACGACCTTAAAGGTATTGTCGGTGCTTTCCAGGTAACAAATGAAATGGGTATTGACCGTTTCACCCTTCCGCTCACTCTTGATGAGGCTGCCGAATTTATCGGTATGCAGCTCGAAGCAATGTATCCCATCAGAGGTGATGTTATCATCGGATACAACCTTGGCGGTCTTTCAATTATTTCTCTCCCGTTCAAAATGATGAAATATCACAAATACTGCGACTATGTCGGTCTTGATATGTATCTCGGTTGCTTTGAACCCGTGCTTAAAAACGCTAACCAGTATATTACCATTCTCAATTTTGTCAGAAGAGTTACAAATAAGCCCATAATCATGTGTGAGTTCGGTTATATCGGTTACGGTGAACCCAAATCAAGTGCTGATAAAACTGCCATTCTCAAAAAATACGGCTACAACTCCGAAGCTGACGCAAGAAAAGATATTGATAATTTCATCAATAATCTTCCCAAAGATATGAAGGAAGAGATTATTGAAGATTACAGCGACAGAACTCCCGAAGAACGTGCCGATCTTATTTTTGAAGGAGAATATTCAAATCATCTTTATTGTGAGCTTGCCGAAGGTTTTGGACTTTACGGTTTTGAACATACTCCCGAAGGACAGGCCGATTTCTACAGATACATAATCCCCAAAATCATGGAAGTTGATTACGTTATCGGTGCATTTGTTTATTGCTGGGGTGACAGCGACAGCTGTTATGTTTGCGGTCAGGCGGATTGCCCCGTTGAAACCGGATGGGGACTTGTTGACGGTGTAGGCAGACCCAAACCCTCATACTATGCTGTAAAAGAAGCTTTCAAGTATGTTACTTTGAAAGACAGAGTAAAGAATAAAATTGAAGCAGCAAAAAAATATGACCGGGAAACCGTTCAGGAATTAAAAGAACTCTTCGATTTTTAAACCATTGCCGTGTTCGCTTATGTGAGCGCGGCTTTTTTAAATTATTTTGACAATATTAATATGATATGATAAAATGCAGATAATAATCTAAAAGAAGGTATGCTTATGTTTGATTATTTCAGAATTGCTTGCGCCGTACCCGATGTTGAAGTTGCTGATGTAGACTTTAATGTTAAACAAATGAAAAAATACATTGCTGAAGCAAAACAAAATAATGTTGATTTGCTTATATTTCCCGAGCTCGGAGTAACGGGATATACCTGTGCAGATTTGTTTTTTCAATCAACACTTATCAAAGAAACGGCTTACGGTATCAGAGAAATTGTTGAGTATAGCATTGACTCAGATACGGTAATAGGTGTCGGTGCGCCCGTTATGATAAACGGCTCGCTATATAATTGTGCTGTCATTATTTATAACGGCGGAATATATGGTATTGTTCCGAAAAAAATCATATCTAACTCCGGTGAGTTTTCTGAAAAAAGATATTTTGATTCATCACACAATCTTAATACTGATATAATCAACTCAGAATATTTTTCTCTTGAAGACGAATATGATATTCCACTTGGTAACGGTGTTTTCTATGTCAAGGGAGCAAAAATCGGCTTTGAAATCTGCGAAGATTTATTTGCACTTTCCCCTGTCAGCACGGATTTGTGCCTTTCAGGTGCAGAAATAATCGCTAATCTTTCCGCAAGTAACGAAACTGTCGGAAAACGCACCAAAAGAATTGACCTTGTAAAAAATCAATCTTCAAAAGGTATCTGTGCTTATGCTTTTTGTTCTGCCGGATGCAAAGAATCAACATCTGAACTTGTTTTTTCGGGACACAGCCTTATTGCAGAAAACGGAAAAATCATTGCAGAGCAAAACGAAAGCATCGCTTCTGATTATATGATAATAAGCGATGTTGACCTTGGTATAATCCGTCACGACAGATTAATAAACACAGCGTTTGCCGATTGCAAATCATATTATAAATCTAACCTTGATAATTATTTTGTGACCGATGATGTTTCGGATTCCGACGGAGAATTTGCAAATGTTTCAAAACTCCCGTTTATTCCTTCAACAGCTTCGGAAAGAACAGAAAGATGTCTTTCAATATTTACTATGCAGGTTAACGGACTCAAGAAAAGACTTCAAAAAACAGGATGCAAACCCGTAATCGGAATTTCGGGCGGTCTCGATTCAACGCTTGCTCTTCTTGTTGCAGTTGAAGCCGTCAAATCCCTCGGCAAACCCGTAACCGATGTTGTCGGCATTACAATGCCCTGCTTTGGCACAACAGGCAGAACCTACAACAACGCAGTTTCTCTTATGAAATCACTCGGTATAACTAACCTTGAAATCAATATTAAAGACGCATGTATTCAGCATTTCAAGGATATCGGTCATGATGAAAATACATTCGACCTTACCTATGAAAATTCTCAGGCAAGAGAAAGAACTCAGGTTCTTATGGATTACGCAGGAAAAATCGGCGGTCTTGTTATCGGCACGGGAGATATGAGTGAAATGGCACTCGGATGGTGCACTTACAACGGCGACCACATGAGCATGTACGGAGTAAATTCGGGAATTCCGAAGTCACTTATAAGATGGATTATCGACAGCCTGATTAACAGCGGTTATTTTGCGGAAAGCAAAGAATATCTTATTGATATTGTCAATACACCTATAAGTCCCGAGCTTCTTCCTCCTGATGCTAAAGGCGAAATCGCACAGCAGACAGAAAGTATTGTCGGGCCTTATGCGCTTCACGATTTCTTCCTTTATAACGTTATTCGCTACGGATTTGATCCTGACAAGATTTATTTCCTCGCAAAAAAAGCTTTCAAGAATGATTTTGACGATGAAACAATCCTGAAATGGCTCAAAACATTCTACAGAAGATTTTTCTCACAGCAATTCAAAAGAAGCTGTATGCCGGACGGCATAAAAATAGGTTCGGTGGGAATTTCTCCCTCTTCAGATTTGAAAATGCCGAGCGACGCATGTGCTGATATCTGGCTAAAAAAACTTGATAATCTCAAATAATTTTTTTCGGCAGGATAATTATGTCCTGCCGAAAATTTTTTCATAATTTGGTGAGTGTTTTTACCGTTTTTAACGAATAATAGGTGAAACACTTATCCGGGAGGTGTTCCGATGGACAACGGTGAAAGTAGCTACCGCCGTTTTCTTGACGGAGATGAAAGTGCATTTCGTGAAATTCTCGATATGTACAGTGAAAATTTAATATTCTTCATTAACCGTTATGTTAACAACATTTCAATCGCTCAGGAGCTTTCCGAGGATGTGTTTGTTGAAATTCTCTTACATAAAAAAAGATATAATTTTAAAACATCACTGAAAACATATTTGTTTACAATCGGGCGAAACAAAGCGGTAAGTTATCTTCGTCGTTGTGCCCGTAAACCCGAATATGCTTATGCGTATGTTGAAGACGAGGCGGACAGAAAAAATATTGAGGATGAATTTATCCGAAAAGAACGTGAAAGAGAATTGCATCAGGCAATCAGCAGGCTGAACAATGATTATAAAACCGTTTTGCATCTTGTTTATTTTGAAGAAATGAGTGCAGCTGAAGCGGCGGCGGTTATGAAGAAAAACAAAAAACAGATTGAAAACCTGTTATACAGAGCAAAACAAGCTCTCAGAAAAGAGCTTGAAAGTGAGGTGAAGCTTTAATGAAAAACAGAGATGAATATATTGCAAGTATATATGAAAAAAGAAATTTAAAAATTAAGGAACGCAAAAAAACAATTTCTGTTCTTACAAGTGTTTTATGTCTTGCTGTATGTTTTATTGCAGTATTTGCATTTGTACCGAAAACATTCGGCCAAAAATCAACAGTTTCTAAAATAACCACAAAAGAATCCGACAACTTGACACTCGCCGTACATTATCCTATATTAAAAACCACAGAAACAATTGAAGATGCATTTACCTTCAACGAAAAGTATTTAGTGAACCATAACCAGAATATTGAAGCTATGACAGATACTGACGGTGCAACAAAAAAAGCTAATAAGCAAGAAATAAAAGGAACTGTGATAAACGAATACGGACCAACAGATGACAAGTTTCAGACTGAAATTGCTGTTGAAACAACATTTCAAGCAAATTTCGGATATATCGGTGAACCGTTTGATCCCGATTCGATTTCAAAACCATCCTTTGGAGGTTATCCGGATTTAGCACCCGCAGACCCAACGGAAGATTATGTTACTGAGGTTTCTGATCATTATTACGAAAATGACGAAACAACTAAATCAGCCACCGCAGAAAAGCCTAAATCATCCGAAGAAGCAATCGCAGAAGCAAAAAAATTTCTGTCTGAAGATGATGCTTCAAAAATCATCGATGAAAAAACACAGGTAACGATCACAAGAACCGCAAGCGGCAAAACAACATATACGGTATATTTCTATACAAAATACAAATCATTTACCATCGATGTTGACGCAGTAACACTCAGAATAATCGGTTGTAAAGAAAAAAATCTTGTTTCCGGATCAGAAAGTTATATTTCTCCTCCCTGGTATCCCGAAACAACAGCCGCATTAAATGAATATAAACCCCAGTAAGGAGGAAAAGAAATGAAAAAAGCAGTTGTTATTATACTCGCATTGGTTTTATGTTTTTCATTGTTTGCCTGTGACAAAGATAACAGTAATGATATTATCGAAGAAATAACGCAAAAAATTGCAGAAACAGTTTCCTCAGAATATACTACTGAAAAAACAAAAATTATTGAAGTAAAGCAAAACGGTGCAAGTGATGAACTCTATTTTCCGTTTTCCGAAGAAGATTCAAAGAAAGCAGAAAAAATCTTAAACAAATACGAACAAAAAATTGTTGAAGCAGGACGCGATTGTTTGTTTGACTTCCGTGTCAGAATTGACGGAGTTGAATATGCTTATCATTATGACTGCGGTTCTTTCGAAAACGTTTCTTCAGGTAATATCAAAGAGTTTCAGCTTTCAGAAGAAGACAAGGATGCATTTAACAGAATTCTTTTTGAATATGTTCCTCACAGCAGCCCTTGTCAGCCCATAGTTAATTTCACAGAACCTGAATCCGCAACAACTCCCGTAACTCTTCGTTGTGTTTACGACACGACAGAAGACTTAAGCTATACATTATCCAAATATACCGTTACAGCGGCTGATTTTTCAATCAACATGCTTAAAGAAGCAATAAAGCAAGAAACAAATGCACTAATATCCCCTGTTTCATTAATTACAGCTTTATCCATGACAGCTAACGGTGCAAACGGTGAAACACTTAAACAAATGGAAAATGTTCTCGGTGCAGATATCGAACAGCTTAACCGAATATATTCAAAATCCACAGTTGACGGCGAAGGTGTTAAAACTTCAAATTCAATATGGATAAAAGATACCCCTGCATTAAAAATCAAGCAAGGATTTATTGATACAAATAAGAAGCATTACGGTGCCGAGATTTTTAAGGAAAAATTCGACAGTTCGACGCTCAACAAAATCAATCGATGGGTAAACGATAACACGGATGGCTTGATTAAAAACGGACTCAACGAACTGCCAACCGACGCCGTAATGTATCTTATTAATACAGTACTTTTTAATGCAGAATGGAAAAATAAATTTAATTCAAACCAAGTAATTACCAATCAGAATTTCACATCTGAAAGCGGCAAAATTCAAAAGGTTACAATGCTTTCCGATTCAACGGATGCTAATGAATACAACTATTTCAAACTCGGAAAAACAGAAGGAATAATCAGAGATTATACAAACGGTTATTCATTTGCAGCTCTGCTTCCGAATGAAGGGGTAAGCGTATCCGAAGCTCTGAACAGCTTTACAGGAAATCAGCTTGCTTATGCACTTTCAAAAAGATTAAACTCTTCCAATGATAAAGACGGAGTTTTTCTTCTTCTGACCAAAATTCCGAAATTCGAATTCAAATGCAGTTTTAAGTTTGCCGACACTCTTAAAAAACTCGGTATGCCACTTGCGTTTGACCCTTCAAAAGCTGATTTTTCAGGCATTAACGGGATCAAAGAAAACTCGCTCTATATCAGCGAAGTATATCATAACACAAGTATTTCTTTCACTGAAAACGGAACAAAAGCCGGTGCTGCATCTTATGTTGAAATGAAATTTGGTTCCGCAAAGCCTCCAGAAAACGTCAAAAAGCTTTATTTCGACAGACCTTTCATTTATGTAATTTTCAAATCAGATTCAGTTACTCCCCTCTTTATGGGAACTGTAAGAGATTTTGAGAAATAATCAAACATCACACCGTATCTATCTGATGCGGTGTAATTTTTTTACTTTTTTTTAAAAAAACACTGTAAAAAAAGAAATAAAGTGCTATAATTGAATTATAAATTATTATTTCAGTTAAAAGGTGAGATATAATGAAAAAAATTTTATCTGTTCTGTTATCATTAACAACTGTGTTTTTATTTTTTTCTGTTATTACCGCCAACGCTTCAATCGATGACGGTTTAAGATTTTATTCAATTATAAACGAAAAACCGAGCTGCTATGGTTACTCCGACTATAAAATCATTGATGAAAACGGCACTGTGCTCGAGAGAAGTAAAGAATCGTATCTTCCCGAGATTAATCTATTCAGTTTAATTAATGATTTACCCGAGCAATATGATTCACGGGAATACGGATATGTTACAGATATAAAATATCAGGGAGAATCCGGAATTTGCTGGGCATTTTCCTCAATTTCAGCTCTTGAGAGTGACTGTATAGCAAACGGCTATGACACACTTGAAAATACAGATTATTCGGAAGCCCATCTTGCTTGGTTTTCAGGCAAAAGTTTAACTGACAACGTAAATGACCCTACTTACGGTGATGGAATAAACTACGATTCACCTTATCTTATAGGCGGTAACTGGCGCATTGCAACAGCTCCTCTTGCACGTTGGAGTGGAATAGCAAATGAAGTTGATTTTCCTTTCAACGGTTTTGAATTCCCTTCAGTTAGCGGATTTACTGAAGAACACAGATATAATAACGAAACAGGAAAAGTAATTAACTCTGCAGAAATAATGCTTAATATGAACGATACAAAGCAATGGATTATTGACCACGGAAGTGTAACGGCAGCTTTTTATTATACTGATGAATTTTACAATAGTAATACAGCCTCACATTACAATAATCAATCAACATCCATCAATCATCAGATAAATATAATCGGGTGGGACGATAATTATTCGGCATCGAATTTTACTGAGTCGGCCAATCCCCCTGAAAACGGTGCATGGCTTTGCAAAAACAGCTGGAGTAATCATTGGGGAAACAACGGATATTTCTGGATTTCTTATTATGATACAAGTCTGAACTATTTTGCAGGTTTTACTGCAAAAGAAATAAGTAAAAACGACAATAACTATACATATAACGGAACAATTTTCCCAACATATTTCACTCACACATCAACAGTTCAATGTGCCAATGTTTTCAAAACTAAAAGCTGTGAAAAGCTAAAAGCAGTTTCTATTTATACCATGACTGATTCATGTGACGTCACCGTTAGTATTTATAAGGATATAAAAAGTAATTACACCAATCCGACTCAAGGCACTCTCGTTCTCAAAGATGAACTGTTTATCGACAGAGAGGGCTATCATACCATAAATCTTTCCAAATCAATCCAGCTTTTACCGAACTCTGTTTTTTCGGTTATTGTTGAGTGTTATAATCAAAATGGAGAAAGCATCATTCCCTTTGAATATCAGAACGGTGATGTTAATTATTTCGCCAAAGAAGGTGAAAGCTATATTTGTTTAGGAAACAACACAACATCATGGATTGATAATACACAGAGAGGTTGGGGAAATCTCTATATTCAGGCTTTCACGGAAAATCATCACTCTTTTATCACTGAAAGTATTCCTCCTACATGTCAGAATGAAGGAAGCGAAACAACATTTTGCGAGTACTGTAATACTGTAATTGAAAAAAACACTTTTAATAAAACCGAACACAAATACGGTGAATGGACCGAGTTTACTCCTGATGCAAAAGGAATTTCAGTAAGCAAAAAAATATGTTCAGAATGTGGCGATTCAATTACAAGGATAAACCGACCGGGCAAATCTGTCGATTTTAGAGAATTTTTTGAAATATTAATCAAACTTATTAAGACTTTCTTTACTATTAATAAAAACATTATTTAGGGAGAGCTGATAATGAATAAGAGCATAAAATTTTTATTTAAAACTGCAGGATTAGGTGCTTGTTTTGTTGGTGCGGCAGGATTCATTTGTTTCCAAGAAATAATGAACCGTAAAGCAACTCTATCTCAGAAACTCGGCACAATTTTTGTCGGTCCTTCAGGACTTCCGGAAGATAATTCTGTAAATGAAGCAAAAATCGCATGGTTCTATAATCAGGTTCTCATCGAATATGAAATAATAAACGAAAAAGGCTTTAAGCTGAAAGCCTATCTTCTTCCCGCAGAAACCAAATCGAATGTTTATGTTTTCTGCAGTCACGGTTACAGAGGCAACGGAAGACTCGAATTTCAAAACATGGCAAAATTTTATCATGAAAAAGGCTATAATCTCTTTATTGTTGACCATCAGGCCGCCGGCGAAAGCGACGGAACATATATCGGATTCGGTTATCATGAACACAAAGATTGCTTCAGATGGCTTGATTTCATGAGAAACGAATTCGGAAAAGATATTCAGATTATTCTTCACGGAGTTTCGATGGGATGTGCAACCGTAACAATGATGAGCGGAAACGACAGACTTCCCTCAAATGTTAAGTTTACGGTCGCGGACTGCGGTTATACATCCGCAAAAGATGAGTTTTTGCACAACGTAAATTCAATAAAATTCGCTGTGCTTCCAGTTATGGCTGTGGCAAATAAATTTAACAAGCTAGTTTCGGGATATGATTTCAAAGATGCCAATCCCATAGAAGCCGTTAAAAATGCAAAGGTTCCGATGCTTTTCATTCACGGAAGCACCGACGATTTTGTTCCTACAAAAATGGCTTATGAGCTTTATAATAATTGCTCTGCTTCCGACAAAGATATTCTGATTGTTGAAGGTGCATCACATGCTGAAAGCTACCCTGTTGACAGTGCTTCATATGAAGCAAAGATTAATAAATTTGCAGAAAAATATATTATATAAGGGGTAAAAATGACAAAGTTTATTAGTCTGATAATCAGTTTCTTTACTGTATTATCACTTGCAAGTGAAGGTCTTCCATATTTTTTTATACCTACTCTTGAGATTGATGCATCGGTCGGCATAAGGGAAGTATCAAGCAGAGCATCAGGTTTTCTTTATGGAATTGCTCAAAACGGTATACCTGATGCAGCAATGGTCGAAAGCATTGATATTTCAAGTGTTTCACAAAAGGTCATTGACGGATTACAGCATCCCATTGGCGATGTTGATGAAGCTGCAAAAATGCTTGATAACTGCGAATATATAACTGTCTATCTTCAGGATAACTTTGACACATGGTATTATTGTTGGCAAGAAATAGAAGAATTAAGAAAAGCCGGTCAATATGACTGTGCGGATTTTGTCAGAAACAGATTTCACCCTCTTGTGACGGAAAGCATAACAAAGCTTCGTGATAAAGAATATGCTAACAAACTTGTTATCTGTCCATACAACGAAGCTGATAATGCAGTTTGGTTTGGCACACCCTCAGATGACGGTACATGGCTTATATTTGACGATGCCGCAAAACTCCGCTTTTATGAAGCATGGAAGGAAACATACACCCTTATTCATTCGCTATATCCTGAAGCTGTTATCGGCGGACCCGGTTACTGTGATTACGATAGTTATGAAATAAAGCATTTTCTTGAATACTGTAAGAACAATAACTGCCTGCCTGATATAATGATTTATCATGAGCTCGGAGAAAATTCATCGTTATATTGGCAAGACCATATTGATGATTATCGTTCAACAGAAAAAATTCTCGGAATTGACGAAATGCCGATAATAATAACAGAATACGGTACAATGTGTGAATGTGGTTCACCTGCAGACATGCTCAAATATATTGTTTGCATAGAAAATTCGGATGCATATGCAAATGCAGCTTATTGGCGACTTGCAAACAATCTTTGCGATACTGCGGCAGACAACAACAGTCCTAACTCCAACTGGTGGCTTTTCCGTTGGTATGCCGATATGGAAGGAGATTTATTAAAATCTGATGTAATCGATATTCTTCATGCTGATTTTGCAAACGCAATTAAATACGGATTCGATCATTTTCATTATAAAAATTTTAACGGAATTGCATCTATAACCGAAGAAAAAAACAGAATCGATATTATTTGCGGCGGATGTGATTACACAAGCGGTATCACTCTTAAGAATCTTGACAAAACAAACCTAGGGAAAAAGATAAATATTAAAATTGAAAGTGTATATTACGAAGGGCTTTCCGGAATTGTCAACTCCCCCGTCGAAGTTTGTGAATATACTGCAGATGTTTTTTTGGGAAAAACAAGGATAAATATTAATAACCCTGATCCTACAGCAATTTATCATGTAATTATTACTGAAGAAACTGACAGAAAAGAGGATTTTTTCAACAGCGATTTACCTGTCAGATATGAATTTGAAGAAGGTGTTCTTTCAGGTCACTCATATACATATGACAGCGCATACGCAACAACCGGACTTCAGAACGGAATGGTAGGCGGTCTGGAGAATTACGGCGACTCGGTAACCGTTTATTTTGATATAACCGAAAACGGATACTATGATTTAAAGCTGATTTACGGCAACTCAAATGACGGAGACACTCCAGACGACAGAGACGATTCCGAGGCTTTGATGATAATAGACGGTGTGAACGAAACTCTTTTTCTGCCGAACACAATAAAAAGCGAATATACCGATAAGATTACACTTACACGTTATTTTGAAAAAGGCAATCACTCAATTACTCTTGCACATAAAAAAGGTACATTTGTTGTTGACAGTATGCTTATCGAAAAAAAACGTGATACAAATCAAATTACAGTTCTGAAAGATGCTGACAGAACAGGTACTAATAACAAATCGTATCTAGCTGTAGCACCGATTGACGGCTTCTATGAAATGAAATCCGTTGATGGCAATTTTGAAATTGACGGTGCTTCAGCATATACTGACGGAAATTCTATTGTATATCTGAGAAAAGGTCTTAATTACATCGATATAAAAACAAACAAAAGAACTGACTGTGTTATCAACAAAACACAAAACAAAGGATATTCATTTAAAATCAATGCAAATGAAATGACTGTTTCGGAATCAGCGTTTTTATCCGATGGATATATAGACGGTATATCATGTGACGGCGGGAAGGCATCGTTTAAAGTGATTGTCCCTGAAACAGGAAATTACAGGGTTACAGTTTCATATTCAAACAACGATGAAGGCGGAGTTCACAGCTACAATGTTGACCTTATAGAAAGATATTTAACAGTAAATATAGGTGATAAAGCAAAAACTTTATGGTGCAGAAACACATACAGCTGGAATACAATAAAAACAGCAACAATCAATATCGAACTAACAGAGGGTGAAAATGAAATCGTATTCTCAAATGATGGGTCTGTTAAGTTCAACAACAATGTTTCTTACGCTCCTCATGTTTTTTCAGTTACAGTCAACGATATATGCGAATAATTTGTTGTCGAAATATGTATTGACAAATTCACTCTTGAGGTATATAATAAGATGTCAATTGAATACTCCCTTATTAAGAGCGGCTGAGGGACAGGCCCTGTGAAGCCCGGCAACCTGTTAATTACAAGGTGCTAATTCCTGCGGTATAAACCGAAAAATAAGGTGTTTTAGCCCCGCCTAAGACTCCTTGGGCGGGTATTTTTTTGGTAATAATATTTGTGAGGTTATATAATATGGCAAACTATTTGTTCACATCCGAATCAGTTACGGGCGGACATCCCGATAAAATCTGCGACCAGATTTCTGATGCGGTTCTCGATGCTATTCTTGCTCAGGACCCTATGGGCAGAGTTGCTTGCGAAACCTGTTGCACAACCGGTATGATTCTTGTTATGGGTGAAATTACAACAACAGCAGAAATTGATATTCCCAAAATTGCAAGGGAAGTCGTAAATGATATCGGTTATAATAATGCTGAATACGGTTTTGACTGCAACACTTGCGCTGTTATGACTGCCCTTGACAAGCAGTCAGGCGATATAGCAATGGGTGTTGACAGACTCGGTGCAGGCGATCAAGGCATGATGTTCGGCTTTGCTTGTGACGAAACTCCTGAATTTATGCCCCTCCCCATTTCACTTGCTCATAAGCTTTGCGCAAAGCTTACAGACGAACGCAAAAACGGCACACTCGGTTATCTTCGTCCCGACGGAAAGAGCCAGGTTACAGTTGAATACGATGAAAATCACAACCCTGTCAGAGTTCATACTGTTGTTATTTCTTCACAGCACGCTCCTGAAATTGAGCTTGAACAGATAAGAGCCGATATCATCGAAAAGGTTATCAAAACAACAATCCCCGCTTCACTTCTTGATGAAAACACAGTTTATCACATCAATCCCACAGGCAGATTTGTAACAGGCGGTCCTCAGGGCGACAGCGGTCTGACCGGAAGAAAGATTATTGTTGATACATACGGCGGATATGCACGTCACGGCGGCGGTGCTTTCAGCGGTAAAGATCCCACAAAGGTTGACCGTTCAGCTGCATATGCGGCACGTTATGTTGCCAAGAATATAGTTGCTGCCGGTCTTGCAAAGAAATGCGAGGTTGAACTTGCATACGCAATCGGCGTTGAGCAGCCTGTTTCCGTTTTTATTGACACATTCGGCACAGGAATAATCGCTGACAGCGAAATTTCTTCAATTGTAAATGATCTTTTTGACCTCTCACCTGCCGGTATTATCAGAACACTTGATTTGAGAAGACCCATATACAGACAGGTTGCTGCTCTCGGTCACATCGGCAGAACCGACATCGATCTGCCGTGGGAAAAGACAGACAGAGTTGAGGATATTAAAAAAGCGGCAAAAATCTGATTTTAGGATGATATAATATGAAATTATCCCTTGTTATCCCTTGTTATAACGAAGAAAAGAATGTTTCTCTTTTTTATGAAGCTGTTAAAAAAGATTTTTCCGACGTTAACTTTGAATACGAACTTGTATTCGTTAACGACGGAAGCCGTGACTGCACATTCAAAGAGCTGAAAAAACTTTGCGACGGCGATTTACCAGTTAAAATTGTTAACTTTTCCCGCAATTTCGGAAAAGAAGCCGCAATGTATGCTGGACTTAAAGAAGCTGAAGGCGAATACGTAACAATCATTGATGCCGATTTGCAGCAGAGACCCTCGATCGCTCTTGAAATGGTTAACACTCTTGATAATGACCCTGAATATGACTGCGTTGCGGCATATCAGGACACAAGAAGCGAAAGCAAAGCTCTTGTTTTCTTTAAAAATTGTTTTTATAAACTTATAAACAAATTTTCCGATACTGAATTTATTCAGGGTGCAAGCGATTTCAGAACCTTCCGCAAACCTATGGTTGATGCGATTCTTTCAATGGATGAATATTTCCGTTTTTCAAAAGGACTTTTTTCATGGGTCGGTTTTAAGACAAAGTTCATTCCTTATGTTGCGGATGAAAGAGCAACCGGCGAATCTAAGTGGTCATTTACCAAGCTTTTTAAATATGCCATGGACGGTATATTTGCGTTCAGCACCACTCCCCTTCGCATTTCAACAATTATCGGTCTTGTAACGGCACTTTTATCCATTATTTATCTTTTTGTAGTTGTTATTCAGAAACTTGCTTTCGGAATAAATGTTGAAGGATATGCAACCATTGTTGTTCTCATTCTTCTTCTCGGAGGTATTCAGCTTTGCTGCATTGGTATTATCGGTGAATATATCGCACGAACTTATATTCAAACAAAAAACAGACCGCTTTACATTGCAAAGGATATTATTAAAAACTATAAATACAATAAATAAAAAATACGGTCAGCACACAAAGTGCTGACCGTATTTTTATGCTGTTTCTTTAAGTTCTCTTTCAAGCCAGACACAACCGATATCCATTGCATTATAGATACCTCTGCGTTCCGCTTTTTTAACAATCTTGTCTTTCATTCTGACGTCAGGGTCTGTGTTGACAAGCTGAACAACAACTCTGTCCGCAACCTCAACACCCTTGACTTCTCTGGTACTTGTTATCTGCATTATAACAACATAAGGGTCGGACATATAGCCGTAATATATTGTTTTACCGCTTCTGACAAGAGGTCTGCCCTTATACATAAGAAACTTTTTCTTCGCCATGATACCACTCCTTCAAGTAATTATTATTTAATTCCGAGATAGCACTTAACCATCGCCTGAAGAAGTTCGTCTCTGTCGAGTCTTCTGACAAGACTGCGTGCATTATTATGTGTAGTAATATAAGTCGGGTCCTCGGAGAGGATATAGCCGACAATCTGGCTGATTGAATTATAACCCTTTTCATTCAAGGCTTCATAAACAGCGAGAAGATTTTTCTTCATCTCAATCTCATTTTCATCCTTGATTGAAAACTTTATTGTTTTATCAGTCATTTCGGTCACCTCCGTTACCCATTATTATATAACATAAATATAAATAAAACAAGTGTTTTTTATAAATTAATTTTATTATGCCCTGAGTGTAACACCGATATTTGCAAGATTTTCAAGAATTGTATTAATCCATCCCTGAACCTCTTCCATTTCAAGTGTTCTGTCCATCGCCGTAAAATTAAGTCTTACTGTTATACTTTTGATACCGTCTTTTTCATAGGTGTCAATAACCTTTGAGCTTTCAAGTTCTGCAAGATCAAGTACATTCCAGCATGAAGCAAGTTCGGAATATTTTGTGTTTTCACCAAGAACAAGGGAAAGATCATAATAAGTTGACTGCTGTGTGCTAGGCTCTGCGAAGTGAATTGACAAAGCATCAAGAGATGAGAAAATATCCATATCAATTTCAAAACAAACTGCAGCGGCTGTCTTATCAAGCTTTGCCTTGTTTGAGGGATGAAGGGCACAGAGAGTACCAACCTTAACGCCGTCAATGAGAATTTCTGCGGTATTCTTGGGATGCTGCCATGCGTGTTCAGGCACAATCTTATTATAGGCTGTATTCTTCTGCTTAATTGTTCCTATAATACAGTTTATGATTTCAACAGCCTTAAGATATGCAGCTTTTTCATTACCGCTCTTATCATATATAACGGCACCCAGATGCTTTCTCTCGTTACAAAGTCCGTTTTCATCTGTTCCATCAACAACTCTGCCAACCTCAAAAATACCGTATTTATCAGCAAAATCCTTGTTTTCCTGAGCCATTACAAGAAGAGTGGGAAGCATTGAGTTGCGAAGAACACCGTTATCGGAATTTTCGATATTGAGGACCTTAACATTATCCTCCACTTCAATGCCGAGCTTCTTGAACTTTCTGCCGTCACACCATACATAGGAATGAACTTCATGGAAGCCGTATTTCTTAACAAGGATGTCCTTTATTTCGTCATCTTCCATTCTTGCGTAATCATTGGGAACGGGTTTAAGAGGACTGCTTGTTGTTGAGATATTAAAATTATCATAGCCGTAGATACGGGTAATCTCTTCAATTATATCAGCTTTGATTGTTACATCCTTTGTTGCTCTCCATGAAGGAACCTTAACGGTATATTCACCGTTATTGAAATCCAATGCAAATCCGAGAGCGGTAAGAGTTTTCATAATCTGCTCGTCGCAGATATCGATGCCTGTATAACGGTCAACATATTTCTTATCAAACGAAAGAGAAATTTCAGGATATTTTCTTACATATTCGTCTGTTATCTTTGAAGCAACTCTTGCACCCGAGTCAATATCCTTGACAAGCTTTACAAATCTGCCGACAGCAGTCATTGTAAGTTCGGGGTCAAGCATCTTTTCATATCTTGCACTCGCATCGGTTCTGTGACCGAGTCTTGATGAAGATTTACGGATGCTTACACCGTCAAAGTTTGCACTTTCAAGAACAACGGAACCTGTATCATCTTCAATTTCAGATTCAAGACCGCCCATGATGCCTGCAATACCGACGGGGGTGTCGCCGTTGCAAATCATGAGGGTTTCTTCATCAATAAGTCTTTCAACGCCGTCAAGAGTTTTGAAGTTCATCTTTTCCTTCGGAGTTGTAACAACAATATTATCAATAGAATTGCCTGCAAATGCATGAGTAGGCTGACCGATTTCAAGCATGATATAGTTAGTTACGTCAGCTAGAAGGTTGATTCCTCTCATTCCGCAGTAGAAAAGACGGATTCTCATATCAAGAGGGCTCTTATTCTTTGTAATATTATCCATCTTAATGCATGAATATCTGTAAACAAGGTCTTCTCTGCCGATTTTAACATCAATTTTATCATCGCCGTCATATGAAAGATCGCCCATTTCAAGAGGCTTGAGCTCTCTGCCGGCAAGGGCTGCAAGTTCTCTTGCAATACCATAATGACCCCAAAGGTCAGGACGGTTTGTGAGTGATTTGTTATCAACTTCAAAAATAATATCATCAATCGGGAAAATATCCTTGATGTTTGTGCCGTTTTTGAGTGAGGGATCAAGTTCCATGATTCCCGAATGTTCGTCGCTGAGACCGAGTTCTTTTTCGGAACAGCACATACCCTCTGATTCATAACCTGCAACGGTTGCAATCTTGATTTCGCCGCCGCACACTCTGCCCCCTGCAAGTGCAAGAGCAACCTTCTGACCTACAGCAACATTGGGTGCACCGCAAACGATGTTGCAAACCTTTTCTCCGGCGTCAACCTTAAGAAGATGAAGCTTCTTTGAGTTAGGATGATTTTCAACTGAAAGGATTTCTCCGACAACAACGTTCTGAACGTCATCACCTTTTACAATTATATCTTCAACCTCTGCCGTTGCAAGGGTGAAGCTTTCAATAAGCTTTTTAATATCCAGACCTTCAAGGTCAACATAATCTTTAATCCAGTTAATTGATACAAACATTTCTTATGCCTCCTTGCTTTCTTCGGGTCTGGTGAATGAATTTGCGGTAAACTGTGAAAGTGACTTAAGATTTCCGCTGTTGAATACACGGATATCCTTAACGCCGTATGTCATCATTGCAAGTCTTGTCATACCAAGACCAAATGCAAATCCGATATATTTTTCGGGGTCAATGCCTGCAGCTGTAAGAACATTGGGATGAATCATTCCGCAGGGACAGAGTTCAAGCCAGCCTGAATCTTTGCATGAGGGACAGCCCTTACCCTTACAGATTGTGCACTGAATATCAAGCTCAAATCCGGGTTCAACGAAGGGGAAGAAACCCGGGCGGAGTCTTACCGTGATATCCTTCTGGAAAACCTCGGAGAGCATTGTTTTCATGAAATAAATAAGATTTGAAATTGAGATATCCTTATCGACCATGATACCTTCCATCTGGAAGAATGTGTTCTCATGGCAAGCGTCAATCTTTTCATTTCTGAAGCATCTGCCGGGGAAAATAGCTCTGATAGGATTGCCGTTTTCAAGGTTAGCGGCATACTTGCGGAGAATTGTATTCTGCGCAGCTGATGTATGAGTTTTGAGAAGCTGACCAGAGCTAAGATAGTAGGTATCCTGCATATCTCTTGCAGGGTGATGCTTAGGAATATTAAGAGCTTCAAAGCAGTTGTAGTCATCAGTTATTTCAGAATAATCCTCAATGGAAAATCCCATACTGAGGAAAATATTCTCGACCCTTCTCTTTGTAAGAGTAATGGGATGATATGAGCCGAGACCTGCATCTGTGGGCATGGATTCATCATAGCTCTCTGCACTATCGATAAGTTTCTGTTCTTCAAGAGCCTTGAGTTCTTCAAGCTTTGCGGCAATCGCAGCTTCAACAAACTGCTTTGTGTCATTTATTGCCTGACCAGCCTCTTTCTTCTGCTCATTGGGAACGTTGCGAAGCTCCTGCATAAGAGCTGCAACAGAGCCTTTTTTCCCGAGAAACTCAATTCTGAGCTGTTCAATTTCAGAAGTTGCGGTTACAGCCGAAATTTTTTCTTCAAACAGCTTTTTTAATTCTGCGGTTTTTTCAAACATTTATATCAATCCTTTCATAATTTACAATAAAAAATCCCCCGTCAAATGACGAGGGACGAATTAAATCCGCGGTACCACCCTGATTCACAGCATAAGCCATGCACTTAAATCCAATAACGGAGGAATCCGTTGAAGCCTACTGTTATTTCAGCTTCACCGCTAACGGGTGAACTTCGGTAAAACACTTCACAATCCGCTCTCAGCCGCCGACGGATTTTCTCTTTAGTGAGTGGATTTTACTTACTCTCCCGATCACTGCGTTTCATATATCCATAGCATTTTATCACAAGGATACATAAAATGCAAGAGTTTTGTTATTTTTAATGTATTTTTTTTAGAAATATATGCGAACAAGTGAATCAATCAGATAAAAGCATTCAGCAACGGAAGGAATATAAAGATAATTCAAATCACAGATACCTTCATATTCAATTCCGTCTTTCATACCGTTCAATACGATTTTCTTCTTATTTATTCCAGGAGTTTTGATATTCATGGTGTCAAAATGATTGGTATAAACATTAAAATTTCCCGCAACATAATCAGAAAGCCCCGTCCAATTTGTTTGGATTGTAACGGTTTCGGTTTGTCCATCGGGATATGTTATTTTAAGAACTGTACCGTCAAACAAAGGACCGAAACCTGCAACTGAAACAAGGCTTTGTATAGGTCTGAAAATCACAGAAACCTCAACATCCTCAACTGTCGGAAGTGTCGGCGTATCAATAAATTCGGAATCTCCTTCAATTTCTTCTGCCGAAGTAATTATTGACAATGAACCAAAACAAAATATAATTGCGAGAACAACCGATAAAAGCCTTTTGATTTTCATTTAAAATTCTCCTTTTTGTTTTGATTGTACTCTATTTATCGATAATTGTCAATAGTATGAGCACAAAATATAATTGACTTGGTGATAAACATGATAACTTATGAGCCTTTTTATGAAACATTGAAATCAAAAGGCATTTCCACATATAAATTTTTAAAAGATTTCAATATCAGTCGTAGCTTGCTCGACCGTCTCAAACACAATAAACCAATCAGCACGGTCACACTCAATGACCTATGTAATTTTCTTGAATGCACTCCGTCAGAAATAATCAGATATACAAAAGATTAACCGCCATTCTCATAGTAAGAACGGCGGTTTTTGTTTTATTTAATCATCTCATTAAATTCATCTTCGCTGATGATTGTAACACCAAGTGACTGAGCCTTGACAAGCTTGCTGCCCGCTTCTTCACCTGCAAGAACATAACTTGTTTTTTTAGAAACGGATGAAGCAGTTTTTCCTCCGAATTTTTCGATAATTTCACTTGCTTCATTTCTTGAATAGGTAGGCAAAGTACCAGTCAAAACGAAAGTTTTACCTTCAAAACGGTTATCTATTTTTTCCTTTTGTGAAATCATATTTACACCGAGTGCGGCAAGTTCTTCAATCTCATGTTTGCTTTGCTCAAGTGAGAAGAAATCTGCAACACTCTGCGCCATAATTCCGCCGAAGCCTTCAATCGAAGCAATTGTTTCAACATCGGCACTCATCAGATTCTCCATAGTTTCAAAATGTTCAGCAAGAATTTTGCCTGCTTTCTGACCAATATGGCGGATTCCGAGAGCAAAGACAAGCTTTGCGAGGTCATTTTTCTTTGATTTTTCAATTGCATCAACAAGATTCTGCGATGATTTGTCCTTGAAACCCTCAAGTGTCATAAAATCTTCTTTTTTAAGCGTGTAAATATCGCTTGCTTTTTTAAGCATGCCGTTTGAAACAAGCTTTTCAAGAATCGCATCACCCATGCCCTCAATATCCATTGCATCTCTTGAACAGAAATGAATAAGATTTCGAAGAAGCTGAGCGGGACATTCGGGATTAACACATCTTACCGCCGCTTCATCTTCTTCACGGATAACAGTTGCGCCACAAGAAGGGCAAACTGTCGGAAGGAGATATTTTTCACTTTTTTCCGCATGAGAAACAACTCTGATAACTTCGGGTATTATATCCCCTGCTTTCCTGATAACAACTCTGTCACCGAGTCTTATATCTTTTTCATTAATAAAATCCTGATTATGGAGCGTAGCTCTTGAAACCGTTGAGCCAGCAACAAGTACAGGCTCAAAAACAGCTGTCGGAGTAAGAACGCCCGTTCTTCCTACTGCAACCTCAATATCAATGAGAGTGGTTTCTTTTTCTTCGGGAGGATATTTAAAAGCAAGTGCCCATCTGGGAAATTTTGATGTGCTTCCGATTTCGGCACGTTGTGCAAAAGAATCCGTTTTAATAACCGCGCCGTCGATATCAAAAGGCAAAGAAGAACGGATTTCACCTATTCTTTCAAGTTCAGCAATAACATCATCAATATTGTTGAATTTATTATAGAAAGGTATCGTTTTAAATCCGAGTGTTTTAAGATAATCTATTGACTGTTTATGACCTGTTATACCGTCGCCTTGATACTGCTGAATATTGAAAATAAAAATATCAAGATCTCTTGAAGCTGTAATCTTCGGATTTTTTTGTCGTAGAGAACCTGCCGCAGCATTTCTCGGATTTTTAAATGTTTTTTCACCGTTCTGTTCTTGTTCCTCAACAAGCGAAGCAAAAACATTTTTAGGCATATAAACCTCACCTCTGACTTCAATGGTTACATCATCCTTAAGTCTGAGAGGAATTGAATTAACAGTTCTGAGATTTGCCGTTACATTTTCACCCGTTATTCCGTCTCCTCGGGTTGATCCCCTGACAAAAACACCGTTTTCATATTCAAGTGCAACGGAAAGGCCGTCAATTTTAGGCTCAACAACATATTCTGCATCAGCGAAAACAGATTTGACTCTATCATCAAAC
This sequence comes from Acutalibacteraceae bacterium, assembly GCA_045531035.1. Lineage (GTDB taxonomy): Bacteria > Bacillota > Clostridia > Oscillospirales > Acutalibacteraceae > CAG-177. The sequence goes on from JAZSDF010000083.1 coordinate 70,495, forward strand.
GCTCTGACTTCATCTATGCTGAAGGCATCCTGAAGACTTTCAAGCGGTACAATGTGAACAACAGGCTCAAAAAGACCGTCCGCACTTCCCCCAACCCTTTGCGTGGGAGAATCGGGAGTTATCAGCTCGGGAAATTCCTTTTCAATTTCAGCAAGCTCCCTTTGAAGCATATCGTATTCATAATCCCCTATTTCAGGATTATCTTCAACATAATATTTATGGCTGTGATAATTAAGCAAATCACGGAGTTCTTTGGCTCTAATCTGCGCTTTTTCAAATATCATAGCTTTCATCCTTAAAATTCATTTTTAATTTTCTTAAGTATTTCATCGTCTGCAGGGCAAAAAATATAATTATCAATTTCATCGGGAGTAATACACCTGATATCATTATGTTCAATCATTTTAACTTCTCCCTCCGAAATCTCTGCATTGAAAAGCGTAAGATGAATATCGATATCGGGATAAGTATGGTCAACTTCCGTAAATTTATCTCCGACTTTAATTTTTACACCGATTTCTTCAAAACATTCACGGATAAGACCTTCTTCGAGAGTTTCGCCCTCTTCAACCTTACCTCCGACAAATTCCCATTGAAACGCCCGTGTTTTGGTTGCAGGTCTTTGAAAAATCATGAATTTATCGCCGTCTCTGATTAATGCGGCAACGACCTGTGTTATCTTTTTCATATAAACACCTTATTCAAGTTCTTTTAATGCTTCGGGAAAAATTTCAACGCTTCTTTTAAGTATGCCGTGCATATGAGCAATTGCAGTTCCGTAGTTAGTCATCGGAATACCGCAATCGGCTGCATGGCCTGTTCTTGACTGCATTTCACGGGCATTAAGCATACACGCACCGCAATGAATAATCAAAGCGTATTTTGATAAATCCTCCGGAAATTCACCGCCTGAAGTAAATTCAAAATCAATATTATTTTTTGTATGATTTCTTATCCAATTCGGCAATTTAACCGTTCCGATATCATTGCACTGTCTGTGATGAGTACAACCCTCTGAAATAAGAACAATATCTCCGTCTTTAAGTTTATCAAGCATCGCCGCACCTTTTACAGCCGATATAAGATCACCTTTATATCTTGCGAAAAGAATAGAGAAAGATGTCAGTTTAACGTCATCGGGAACAATCTTTGAAATCTTTCCGAATACCTGCGAATCAGTTATTACTAGCTTCGGTTTGTTGCCGAGCGATGAAAGTGTTTCCGAAAGCTCTGTGTCACGGCATACTACAGCCGCAGAACCGTTTTCGATAAGTTCTCTTATCACTTGTTGCTGAGGCAAAATGAGTCTGCCTTTGGGTGCTGATTCATCAATAGGAACAACAAGAACAGCAAAATCTCCTTTTTCAATTAAATCAGCAACAATTTTTTTTGTGTTTTCTTTTTTTTCAGCAATGGATGCAATTTTCTCTTTTAATCCGTTAATATTATCACCGTTTATTGCGCTGACAAATATTTCATGGTCTTTATTCTTAGGAATTGAATCAAGCAAATCAGACTTATTATATACAATTATATACGGTATTTTTTTACTTTCAAAAAGTGAAATCAGCTCGATGTCAAGAGGGTGAATCCCTTTTGATGCGTCAACAACAAGAACAGCTATATCAACAATATTCAGCGTTTGCTTTGAACGCTTCACACGCATTTCACCAAGTTCACCTTCATCGTCAATTCCAGGCGTATCAATAATAACAACAGGACCGAGAGGCAGGAGCTCCATTGCCTTTTTAACCGGATCAGTTGTTGTACCTTTTACATCGGACACAAGCGAAAGCTTCTGCCCCGTAACCGCATTTACAACACTTGATTTTCCTGCATTTCTCAAACCGAAAAAACCGATATGAACTCTTTCGGCAGAAACTGTTTCGTTAAGACCCATAAAATCACCTTAAAATCTGAAGTCACGGCGGTTTGAATTTTTTATATCTTCAATATTCTGTGCCGCAATTTTTCTGACCTTTTCACCGGGTATTTTCTTAAGCTCGTTTTCTATCATTTCAAAACCGATTTTCTTTGTTAAAGGACTTGCGTAGTCAACAAGATATTCAGTCAAAGTCATAAGGGCATTGGGATGGCAGCAATTAAGAATCTGTCCGTTTTTGCAAAGCATCATAAATCTGTCACCCGTTCTTCCTTCTCTGTAACACGCAGTACAGAAGGAAGGTATATGTTTAAGTTCGATAAGCCAGCGAACAACTTCATCAAGAGTTCTTTGGTCTGAAACATCAAACTGTTCGGAATCATGGGGCCTTTCTTCTTCCGTATATCCACCGACAGATGTTCTTGAAGCACCGCTTATCTGTGAAATACCGAGGTTAAGTGCTCTGCCTCTGACTTCTTCGGACTCTCTGGTTGAAATAATCATACCTGTGTAAGGTACTGAAATTCTAATGCAGGCAATAAGCTTTTCAAAAAGCTCGTCTGAAATACCGTTGTCAAATTCCTCAGGATTGATGTCATCTGCTCTTTTAAGTCTTGGAACACTTATTGTGTGAGGACCTACGCCGTGAACAGCTTCAAGATGTTCGGCATGCATAAGAAGTCCGACAAACTCATATTTATAAAGCTCAAGCCCGAAAAGAACACCGAGACCGACATCATCAATACCGCCTTCCATCGCTCTGTCCATAGCTTCGGTATGATAATCATAATCATGCTTCGGACCTGTGGGATGAAGCTTGAGATAGCTTTCCTTGTGGTATGTTTCCTGGAAAAGAATATAAGTTCCGATTCCGGCATCTTTAAGCTTACGGTAATTTTCAACGGTTGTTGCCGCAATGTTTACATTAACGCGTCGAATTGCACCGTTTTTATGATTAATAGAATAAATTGTTTTGATACTTTCAAGAATGTATTCTAAAGGATTGTTAACCGGGTCTTCACCCGCTTCGATTGCAAGTCGCTTGTGACCCATATCCTGAAGAGCGATAACCTCTTTCTTAATCTCTTCCTGAGACAGTTTTTTACGAGCAATTTTCTTGTTTTTAAGATGATAAGGGCAGTAAACACAACCGTTAACACAATAATTCGAGAGATAAAGAGGAGCAAACATAACGATTCTGTTGCCGTAAAATTTTAGCTTGATTTCCTCTGCAAGCTTATACATCTGTTCAATCTTTTCAGGAATTTCGCACGCAAGAAGAACAGCAGCTTCTCTGTGTGTTAAACCGCTGCAAACAGTTCCCTCTGCTGTTACTCGGGGACGAGCTTTTTCAAGAAGACTGTCGATAAGTTCAACATTGTTTTTATTCTGTTCTGCATATTCAAGAGTTGCAAGAATTTCCTCATTATTTATAAACTCTTCCGCCTTTAATGATTTGGGATTATAAATTGCCATAATACATCATTCCTTTAAATTATTTCTTTTATAGTCGCCCCGGTCGGTTACTATTCTGTAACCGATCGAATTCATTTTTTCTTCAAGAACCGCTTTACCTTGCGCAGACTCGGCGCCTGTTGAAAGCTTATTATCATATAGAGAATATTTCTCTCTCGTATCAAGCGGTGATAAATTAGGCATAACAACATTCGCACCTGCAAGTATTCCTTTTTCTCTGCCGATTGGGTCAATACTTCCGAGGGCAGTAGTTGCGGGGAGAAGAATCGACGGAGAAATTATCCTAATTATCGAAAGCAGATAGCATGTTAATTCAACTGTACCTGCGGGATAACCGCAAAAAACGGTATCTTTGTGCGGAATAAACGGACCTATACCACACATTTCGGGCTGAAATTTCTCAATAAACTTCAAGTCCTTTGCAAGATGCTCGCTTGTTTGAAACGGTGAACCAACCATAAATCCGCATCCGGTCTGAAATCCGATTTCCTTAAGATTTCTCAAGCACTTTATTCTGTTATCAAACGACATTTCTTTTGGATGAAGCTTCTCATAATGTTTTTTGTCCGCAGTTTCGTGGCGAAGAAGATATCGGTCGGCACCGGCATCATAAAGTTTTTTATAACTTTCATAACTTCTTTCACCAAGAGATAAGGTTATTGCACAGTCAGGATATCTCGCTTTTATCTCGGATATAATGTCACACATAACATCATCCGAAAAATACATATCCTCTCCGCCCTGCATAACGAAGGTTCGGAATCCGAGTGAATACCCGTTTTCACAGCATGATAATATCTGCTCTTTTGTCAATCTGAACCTTTGGCAGTTTATGTTTCCGCCTCTTATTCCGCAATACAAACAATCATTTTTGCAGATGTTACTTATTTCAATCAAACCTCTGATAAAAACATCTTTGCCATAATTATTTTTACGGATTTCAACAGCTTTTTTTGCAAGAACAGATGCAAAATGTTCGTTTCTGTTATCAATCAGATATTTGTACTCTTCAACTGTCAGACTTCTTTTTTTAATCAACTTATCTATAGTATTAATCATCATATATTTTGTTTGAATAAGCCGCCTTAACGCTTATTCCGTCAATGTTTCCTATTTTGCCCGTCATTGTTGAGATAATGTCCTGAGGAGCATCAACAGCAATACTGACAATACTGATATTTCTTTCTCTGTAAGGCAGACCCATTCTGCCAACAATATACTGACCGAATTCATGAAGAAGACAATTCAATTTTTCAACAGAATCTTTATTTTCAATTATAATACCAACAACGGCAATTCTATTTTCCATTTTAAATCACTCCAAAAAAATAACCGCACCCCAAAAAGGCGCAGTCATACTATAAAGTAATAAATTTATAATATTAGCACCTTTCAATCGGAAGGAACAAAGCCTTTCCTTGTGTCAGGATACCATTATTATAATTTAAAAATGATTATTTGTCAATAAATTATGTTGACCTTCTTAATCAAAAGTGATAGACTATCGATTTGGAAGAAGGTTATATTATGAGCTCAACAGTAAAAACTAAAAATGAAAATAAAATTATATTTATATGTTGGTTGGCTTATACCGCTGCATATGTGGGAAGACTGAATTTCAACGCATCAATTGTTGCGATTATTTCCGACCTGGGTGTTACGAAATCCGATGCAGGACTTGTAAGTTCTTTCTTTTTCTTCGCATACGGTGCGGGACAGCTTGTCAACGGAATACTTTCCAAAAAATATAATGCTAAAATCATGATATTTTTATCGTTGGTTTGTTCATCCGTTTTCAATTTACTCATGCCACTGAGTAACGATATTTCAATCATGAAATACATATGGCTCGGAAACGGTATTGTTCAATCCGTTTTATGGAGTACACTCATCAAGACTTTATCTGATTTTGTGTCCGATAAAAAACTTCCGAAAGCAATTCTTGCAATGAGCACAACGGTTGCCGTAGGTACTTTCCTTGCTTACGGTGTTTCATCAATTTCGGTTAAAAACGGAAACTGGCAGACTGTTTTTTATATTGCCTCTGCCGTAGTATTAACAAGTGCTTTTGTCTGGTTGTTTTTATTCGGACCGTCTGTTAAATCAGAAAAAACAAACGTATCAAGGAAATCAGAAAAAGTCAAAACAAGCAGAATTGTTTTACTCGCTCTTTTCCTTGCTGCTTTTGCAGGCGTTGCAAACGGCTTTATCAAGGACGGTATCAACACCTGGGTACCCTCTGTGCTTTATGAGGAATTCGGAATATCGCAATCATTCTCAATCCTTCTTACTCTCTGCCTGCCTCTCGTTTCAACTCTCGGTGCAGCAATAGCAAAAAAAGTTCACGAAAAAATCCGTTCCCATGCCGCAATGAATCTTATATTCTATTTTATATCTGCATTGCTTTGCGCAGGAATTCTGTTATCACTCAGAATTCACAGTATTATTGCAATAATGCTCTGTTTCATAGGTGTTGCCTGCGGAATGGCAATGATAAACAATGTTATAACAAGCATGTTTGCACTCGATTACCGTAACATGCTCAATGCAGGTTTTGCAGCGGGACTTCTCAACACCTTCTGTTATATCGGAAGCACGGCAACATCATACACCCTTGGTGCAGTTTCGCAATCATTCGGATGGAATTCTGTTTTTATGATTATGCTTTGCATCTGCCTTGTTTCGGGAATTGTATGCAGCATTGGATTTATAAGCGAAAGCAAAATGAACAACAACACCTAAAAATCATATTTATCATTCGGTTTAAGGCTGAAATCAACCGATGTCTGCGGAAACAACTTCTTATTTGTTACCGAAAAAAACAATCCGTTTTCATTAACATTCGTACAATACAAATACCATTGATTTTCAAAATAATTCAATCCTTCTTTCATATTTCCGTCTTCAGATAAATTTTTTATCAATTCTTCGGAGTTTTCTTCAGGCGAATATACAGAAACAATATCTTTCATATTACAAATAAAATTTTCAGTTTTTTCTGTTTTATCACAGGAAAGGCTGATTTTTTTTACATCTCCCAAATCATTAACTAAAAACTCAAAAACATAACTTATATTATTTTCATTTTTCAAATAACAAACAAAATTTGAATTTTCAACAAAACTTTCTGTTTCATCAAATATAAAGAAATCACTTTTCTTTGATAATCTTTCAAGAAATATATCTGGACTCATTTTTTTCTGAACAGAACATCCGCCGAACAGAATTATAACAATTAATAACACCAATGAAAATCTTTTCATAATCAATATTTCTTTTTCACTTTCATATTAACAGCTGAAATTCCGCCAAGTGCAGAAAAAACAACGATTACAGCCATTAAGATAAAAACCCCTGTTCCACACTTATTTTTATTAATTAAAAATACAGCCGCAGCACAAATTAAAGCTTGAAACAATCCTGACAAGCCACCTGTTACCGCTCCGTTTTTTCTTGCAGGTCTTACTGCAACAAATCCACATATAAACGATGATACTGCCGCAGAAACAAGACCTAACGGCATATACATCGATTGAGAAAAGGCATCAGATTTAAGAACAAGAACAGAAAACACAGCTAATAAAGCAAAAAACATCGCTGTACCGATAACTGAAGAAATAAAAACTCTGTTCAGTCCCGAAGATTCAGTTTCACTTGGTCGTTTTAATTTTATCTTTGACGGCATAAAAAAACTCCCCTCATATTACTGCTAAATAATATGAGGGAAGTTATGTTGATATTCACATTATGAATCGAAAGTATCGTCCTTTTTCTTGGACTTCTTTCTGTTTTTCTTGCTGTTTTCTGCAGCTTCTTCCATCTTCTTCTGCTTTTCAGCTTCAGCAGCTTCCTTAGCAGCCTGTCTTTCAGCTTCAAGCTTTTCGTTTGCAGTGTTATTCTGTGAAACAGCCCAACGAGTAATCTTCATTTTGTTTCTGTCTGCACCTGTTTCAATGATAAGAGAATCTTCTTTAACTGTAACAACACGGCCTACGATACCGCCGATAGTTGTGATTTCATCACCAACCTGGATGTTGTCACGCATATTCTGTTCTTCTTTCTGCTTTTTCTTCTGGGGTCTGATCATAACGAAATACATAACTCCGAAAAGAGCAGCCATCATTATAACCATTGACATAGGATTCTGCTGACCGCTTGCAGCACCACCCGCTGCACCGCCTGTCATCTGAGCCATAAGTGAAATAAAGTTCATGGTATAACCTCCAAAACATAATGCACATATTATACATTAATTAAAATGAATATGCAATATTAAAATTAAATTTTTTATAATTAAATTCTTGTATCAAGCAAATCAACGTATTTTTCTCTGTAATCATCGAAAGTTCCGCTTTCAATTGCGTCACGGATTTCCTGCATGAGCATATTATAGAAATGCAGATTATGAATAACACAAAGACGCATTGCAAGCATTTCTTTCGCCTTGAAAAGATGTCTGATATATGACCTTGAAAAACTCTTGCAAGCGGGG